>JAGYLL010000004.1 GCA_018401135.1 Candidatus Moraniibacteriota bacterium
TCTAAAGAAAAATGCAAATACAAATCCCTCCCCCTCGAAGACTCGGGTACTCCCTTTTCCTCAGGGAGAGAATCCCTCCGTCCTTTCGACCGAAGCACTCTTCTAAGAGTGCGAAGCGGAGAAATCTCTCCGAATTTTCTTCTCCGTCTTTTTGAGGAACGAGTCTGCGACGTGACGAACCTGCTCTGTGGAATCGGACTTTATTCCACAGGGGCAATCCAGGATAAAGAGAAAAAATAAAAAATGTTACATTTATTATGGCTTATAATAGATCATATCTGCAATATTTGCCGTATTTTATTTGACGGATTGTATCATAAATGTTACATTTAATACATAATAATGTTACATTTATATGTCTATACACAAAGAAAAACTCTATAAAAGACAAGAAGTGATCCTTTCTTTTGTCGAGGAAAAAGAATCTGTTTCTGTTGCACAAATAGTTGCTTTTCTCGGCGAGAAAGGGGAAAAAGTGACGAGAATGACGGTTTTGCGTGATTTGGAAAAAATGCTAGAGATGGATTGTATAGAGAGACAGGGGACGGCTGGACGTTCCGTTACGTACCAACTTTCTACAAGGTATCCAATGATAAAAAAAATAGATGAAGAAAAATATTTTTCCTTAGATGTAGATCAGAGGAGCATCAAAGAAAAATTCAATTTTGATATTTTTTCTCAAATGAAAAATATCTATACCGATGAAGAAAAAGATACATTGATCGAGCTCAATGCAATGTACAAAGAAAAAATGAAGCATATTGCACCCGATGCCCTAAATAAAGAAATCGAAAGACTTACCATTGATTTTAGTTGGAAATCTTCTAAGATCGAGGGAAATACCTATAGTCTTCTTGAGACAGAACAACTGATAAAAAATGAAAAAGAAGCATCAGGACATACCAGAGAAGAAGCAATTATGATTTTGAATCATAAGAAAGCTCTGGATTATGTCAGAGAGAATAAAGAAAAATTTCAAACCATATCCATTGGACATATAGAAAATATCCATTCGTTATTGGTAGATGATATGAATATCACCAAAAATATACGAAAAACATTAGTGGGTATAACAGGAACAAAGTATAGACCTTTGGATAATGAATTTCAGATTAGAGAGGCTTTAGAGCAAACGTGTAAAGTGGTAAATGAAATTGAAAATGTTTTCGAAAAAGCGGTTGTTTTGATGTTGCTTATTGCTTATATTCAACCTTTTGTCGATGGCAATAAACGCACAAGCCGACTCTCGGGCAATGCTATTTTGCAATCTTTTGATGTGTGTCCTCTCTCGTATCGTAGTATGGATGAAGGAGAATACAAAAAAGCAACATTGCTTTTCTATGAACAAAATAATATAACTTCTTTCAAAGAGCTATTTCTCAAACAGTTTGCGTTTGCAGTAGAAAATTATTTTGGATAATTTCCCCTGTCCCGTTGCGGTAATCTCCTCCGAATTCTTCCCCCTGAGAAAAAGGGGGATTGAGGGGGATTTTCTTGTATTTTTCCCCACGAAGGTGGGGAACCAGTTCGGATCTTTCTCTCTGGACCCCCACCTACGTGGGGGAGAAATTCCCTTCTCTTTCTTTATGACCCCTTTTTTCTTTCCCCGCGTAGGCGGGGAACCACTCCGAACCCATACACAAAAGAGAGATTTCTCCACTCGTTCGCTACGCTCACTCGGTCGAAAAGACGGAAAGAAAAATGCAAAGAAAATACTGGACCCCTGCCTACGCAGGGGAAAGAAAGCTATTTCACTCATAGAAAAAAAGAAAAGAAAAGAAATACAAATCCCTCCCCCTCGAAGACTCGGGTACTCCCTGCTATAAGAAACTCTTGTATAATGATCTTGAAAGCTTGCGAGCGATGATGAACAACTTCTCCCTTCTACATTCTAAATGTATCAGCAAAGAATATCATCATCGCTATCGGGCATACACAAACGGCTCAATAAACTTGTTTCCCTTTTTTGGGACGATAACCAAGCAGGCTAGCCATAAGTGTATGATAGCAAGGAATTCATTAATTCGTAAAAAAATACTATATGAAAACCTATACAGGCATAGATGTATCTAAAGCGAAATTGGATATATGCGTAAAAGACATAGAAGGAAATGTTATACATTCTCAAACATTTCCTAATACAGATAAAGGAGTAGCGATGCTACAAAAAAGTATTCCCAAAGAAAGTAAAATAGTCATAGAGTCTACGTCTCACTATCATTGGCTTGTTTGTTTAAAACTTTCCGAACTTTTCTTTGAAGTGTCTGTTATTAACCCTCTTCTTACTAAGAAATATGAGAGGTCTTCTATACGAGGAGCTAAGACTGACACTATTGATGCACGACGATTAGCAGATATCGCTCGAATAGAGACTGATCTCCCTCCTTTTTTTGATAGTAAAGAAGTACTCACTAAGAAAAAATACAAGAGTCTTTTAGCTAAACTTTCTCAAGTGAGACAAGAACTCAAACGATCCCATAAAAGCGCACTAGAGGCATTAGAAACTGTAGGTGTTTCTATTGACTTTACTATGATAGAAAAAGCTATCCATGCCATTGAGAGTGCTATTGATTCTTTAAAAAAGATACTAGAAAAAAATGCTGATGCACTTGCAAAGAAAACAGCAGAAGTTCCAGGCGTGTCTTTGTTTCAAGCTACAGTTCTTTCTACTGCCATATCAGGAAGAACATTTCAAACAAGAGAAGAACTTGTTGCTTTCTTTGGTCTTGATGTAAGAAAAAGAGAATCTGGTGTTTGGAGAGGAAAAGAATGTATTTCTAAAAGAGGAAATCCTTTTTATCGAAAGATTCTTTTTCAGCTTGGATGGAGCTTAAAGACTCATAATGAAAAATATCGAACCTATTATGAAAATATGATGAATCGAGGAAAGCATTATTTCACATGTATTCTAGCTACAGCTCGGAAGTTTTTAAGAGAGTTCTTTCGATTTTATAAAGAGGTTTCCTTATAACTTGTCTTTTGGCAAAGGGAGAGTGGAAAGAGGTTTTCCTTCTTATTCCCCGTCCCGCCAAGGCGGGAGGGAACCAGTGTTGGCATTATGAAAGAAAAATGCAAAGAAAATGCTGGACCCTTCCTGCTGTGGCGGGGGAAAGAGGAGTGCGGAGGAGGGAAAGAGAAAAGATGAAACAAAGGAAAAGAGAGAAGAAGAAAAAAAGAAAATATTGGCGTGCGAGTCATTTTTTTAACAAAGAAACAAGAGGAGAATTTTTGAAGATAAACATTTAAAAATATTTACAAAAAGCTTTTTCTTTATACTGTATTTTCATATAAAACTATTTTTACGAGACATGAAAAAAGAAGTAATTAGAATAGGGAGCTCAAAGAAAAATATTCTCCACATTGTTAGGTGCAAGGAAGATAATCTCAAAAATATAACAGTATAAGTATTCCGAAATCAACAGTGGCGGTTATTACGGGTCCTTCTGGATCAGGGAAATCTTCTTTGGCTTTTGACGTCATACATGGCAGAGGGCAGAAGATTTTTGGTGCGCATTTCTGCTTTTTGCACAGAAGTATTTTGGATATAGGATCAAACCCAATGTTGATCGTATGAGGGAATTTCTCAACTATTGCTATCGATCAAAAAAGCGTTATGGGAAACCCACGATCAACAATTAAGGAACGCTTTCAGAAATGTATGATTATCTCGAGCTGTCTTTGTGGCAGGAGGAAGCGTACATTGTTCACAATTCGTGCAAAAAAGAATTACCCAGAAGAAATCTGTTCATGAGATGACAAAAGAAATAAGCACAGAATGTTTGGACCAAGAAATATGCATAAGTGCTTTGTGAAGAAAAATGAAAGAAGCGCATACGTTTCAAAATAGAACGATGAAACAGTTAGGAATAAAAAGTTTTTATAAAAAATAAAGAAATTTCTCTTACGGAATATCTCTTTCTGATTGGAGGGCTTTGGAGAGTTTAGAATTTTTTCTTGATCAATTTTTTCTAAAAAAAGGAGCTGTTGACAATGAACGACTTGCACAATCTTTGGAAAAAGCATTTCTTGAGGGTGATGGTTTAGCTATAGTAAGATGTGGTAAAAAAATATTTCATTTTCGAAGACAATGGTATTGTGATACGTGTTGTATTCGTATTCCTGATTTTACGGCAGGGCATTTTTCTTTCAATCATCCCGAAGGAGCGTGTCGAGAATGTAGCGGTCTCGGAGAGCGTCTTGTTTTAGATCCCGATCTTGCAATCACAAGTAATCGACTAACACTCGAAGAAGGTGCTCTTGGACACCTTACTCGATTTTTGGGTAAACGATCTGCTCCACATTCTTTTTTTCATTCTTTGGAAAAGTTTGCTTTACAGCATTCTATTGATATAACTATTCCATTAGGAATGTTGAAGGTTACTCAAAAGAAAAAACTTTTTTATTCTATAAAAGAAGAAAAGTCTTCTTATGAAGGAATAGTTTCTTTCTTGGGACGGAAGCACAAAGAATCTACTTCTGAATCTATGCGTTTAGAATTAGAAAAATGTATGCAATGTAAAGTATGTGATGTTTGCGAAGGGAAACGACTTCGAAAAGAAAGTTTAGCTGTTACGTACGAAGGAAAAAATATAGCTGAGTGGTCAGAAATGTCTTTGGAAGATTTTTATCAGAAATGTTTGGAGGTTGTAAGAAATAACAAGCATAGAAAAGAATTTTTTTATCTTGGATTACACACTCTTTTTAAAGAACTTATCGTTCGAGCTCGAACGCTTTGTGAAATCGGCTTGGGATACCTTTCTCTTCATCGAACAACACTCACGCTTTCTGGGGGGGAATCTCAAAGAATACGCTTGGCAGTTCAACTTATTTCTGAATTATCTGGAGTATTATATGTTTTAGACGAGCCTTCAAGGGGCTTACATCCTCGAGATACAAAGCGACTTATCCAAACGTTTGTCTCTTTGCGTGATAGGGGAAATATGGTTTTGGTTGTAGAACATGATAGAGATATTATTACGCATGCAGATTGGTTAGTGGATATGGGTCCTGGTGCAGGAAAAGAGGGTGGCGAGATTTTATTTTCAGGAAATCTCAAACAAGCTTCTCATGTAAAAACACTCACAACAGAATATCTTTTTGGAAAAAAGAAAATTTCTTCTGGAAAACATCGATCGGGAGAAGGAAAATGGATTGTGGTAAAAGGAGCAAGACAGCATAATCTCAAAAATATTACCGTAAGAATTCCCCTTGGACGGATGACGGTGATAGCAGGAGTTTCTGGATCGGGTAAATCTACATTCGTACATTCTATTTTATCTCGCGCACTCAAACAACATTTTTTTAGGTCCAAAAAGAAGCCTGGAAAATATACATCTTTATCTGGCGTACAGCATCTGGATAAAGTAATTACTATAACACAAGCACCTATAGGAAAATCTTCACGATCTAATGTCGCTACGTATTCAGGGATGTTTTCTTCTATACGAACTCTTTTTTCTCAAACAAAACAAGCAAAAGATCGTTTATACGATGCAGGAAGATTTAGTTTTAATCTTAAAGGAGGTCGTTGTGAATTTTGCCAAGGAGAAGGAATGAAAAAAATAGAAATGTATCTTCTCCCTGATCAATACATACAATGCGAGGTGTGTCAGGGAGATCGTTATAGTAAAGAAACATTAGAAATTCGTTATAAAGGTATGAATATAGCAGATGTTTTGAATATGAGTGTAGAATATGCAAGGGTGTTTTTTGCTGATCAATCTCTTATAGCAGAAAAACTTTCTGTTTTGGAACGTGTGGGACTTGGGTATCTTCGATTGGGACAAGGAGCGCCTGATTTATCTGGGGGGGAGGCACAGAGAATTAAACTTGCTACAGAGCTTTCTCGGAAATCAACAGGAAAAACACTGTATATTCTTGATGAGCCTACGGTAGGTTTGCATTTCGAAGACATACGGAAACTCTTAGAGATTCTTGATGATCTTATCGAACGAGGAAATAGTGTTCTTATGGTAGAGCATAATACAGATGTTATACGATATGCTGATTATATTATCGATTTTGGTCCAGAGGGGGGAGAAAAAGGAGGAAATATTATTTTTGAAGGCACTCCTCGTGAGCTGAAAAAATATTCCAAAAGTATAACGGGTAAATTTTTATAAAAAAATAAAAAAGGGTATATGTATACAATAAACATTATTATCGAATTTTCCCTTTATTGTATTGTGTGGTAAAATTAAAATTCAATTATTAATAAAATATATATGGAAACATGGCAAAAAATAGTTCTCGGAATAGGAGTAGTTCTTATTGTAGGTTTTCTGGTATGGGGAATATTCTTTCCTGAGAGGGGAAGTGAAAAAGTTCAAGGGGATGGTGATGAAGGAAATCCCAATGCTTCTGTCGTATATTACTATGGTGACGGATGCCCTCATTGTGAAACGGTGCAGAATTTTTTACAAGAAAACGCTATTACTTTTGGAGAAGATCTAGCAAAAAAAGAAGTGTGGAAAAATACAACGAATCAAAAAGAAATGCTTGATCGAGCACGTGTGTGTGGTTTGGATGAAAAATCTGTTGGCGTTCCATTTCTTTTTGCTGATGAAAAATGTTTTATAGGAGAGCCTGATGTAAGAGGATATTTTGAAGAAAAAATGTCTATAAAATAATTGTATCTTATAGGCTATATCTAGATAGAAAAAATGTAAAATATATCTTTCTAGAAAAGTGTGGTATACTTGTGAAGTAATAAAAATTCAATTTCCATTTCAGCCTATGTTGGCATCTTTGGATATCATTTACAAAAAGAAAAAGAAAAAAATTTTTCGAGAAGAGGTATATCTTCTTTCGCGAGGAGTTCGATCACATCGTTTTTTTACGGAAGACTCTCAACGATATATAACACAGAAAGAATTGCAAAAAATGCAATCGGCATATCGGCTAATACGGCACGGTCAATATTTTGATGGAGCTTCGCAAAGATTTTCTTCTCAGAAAAAGAGTAGAAGAGTCCCTTCTTTTTCTCAGGTAAGATTTCAGAGATCTTTTTTTGGTCTGAAGCATTCTTTGGCAGATGTGTATGGAAATTTTTCTTTCCCTATTTCTCCTTTGCGCGCTTGGAATTTTTCTCTTGTAGGGGCTATTCTTTTTGGTATGGTTTCTATGAGTATGATATACAAATCCTTTGGTCAAAATGCATCTGCTCAAAAAGAAGTTTTGAGTAATCAAGAAGATGCCTATGTCGAAATGATATCAGAAAGTGAAGGACAGGTTTTGGGAGAAGCTATGGAATTTATTCAAAAAGAAGAGGTTGAATATCTCGCTTTCCAAAAAGAAGAAGCAGAAAAAATACAACGAGATCAGGAAGAAAAGGAAAAGAAAGAATTAGAACAAAAACAAGAATTTAGAGGAACGATTGAAAATATGGTAAAAGGCTACCCTATAGAAAAAATGTTACCTGCTATTTTTAAGCAAGATGATATTATAGCAGCTTATCTTATCGCGATTGCCAAAAAAGAGAGTAACTGGGGGAAAAGAGTCCCTGTTCTTGAAGGAAAAGATTGTTATAATTATTGGGGATATCGAGCGATAAGAGAGAGAATGGGAACGGGGGGTCATACATGCTTTAATGATGTAGAAGATGCTGTGGAAACGGTGGGCGCTCGAATAGCATGGTTTGTCTATCAAAAAAAACTTGAAACGCCAGAAAAACTTATTGTGTGGAAATGTGGATTTTCTTGTGCGGGACATGATGATTATGGAGTTGAAAAATGGATTCGGGACGTAGATTTGTATTTTTCAAAAATTTATAAAGAAGGAGAAAAAGAGAAAAAAGAATAGACTCTTGACAACTCCTTGTGAAGTGATACAATCCCCTTTGCATATTAAAGAAATAAACAAGAAAAAAAGTTTATTCTTTTCTTTTATTTTTTGTTAAAGCGTTTGTAGTTTACGATTTTTCGTCTATAAACGCTTTCGCAAAAAATGGCATTTTGAAAAATTAGGATATGTAAGCGTTGTGTCTGAAAAAGCGAAAGTTTTTCGGGGGCAAAGAGCAACATAATAGAGTAGGAAAAAAATGCGAAACTAAAGACAAAGGGATTTCCCTTTGTCAACCGATTTTTCTTTGATATTTATATCAAAGAAAAGGTAAAAATAAGAACCAAAGATTGCGAGGGCACACGGTGGATGCCTTGGTTGAAGCGAGCGATGAAGGACGTGGAAGGCTGCGATAAGCCTCGGGGAGCTGTCAAACAAGCTGTGATCCGGGGATTTCCAAATGGGGTAACCCTTGTCGTTTACGACAAATCATTATCTGAATACATAGGGTAATGAAGCGAACTCGGGGAATTGAAACATCTTAGTACCCGAAGGAAAAGAAAACAATAGTGATTCCGCAAGTAGTGGCGAGCGAACGTGGAAAAGTCTAAACCTTACTCTTTATGGGTAGGGGGTTGCGAGATGGTTTTACTCGTTTTATCGGGGTAAAAAACAATTTCTTAGCAAAACGTCTCTGGAAAGAGCGGTCAAAGAGGGTGAAAACCCCGTATGCGAAAAGTAATTGTTTTTTATGAGATCATTCTCAAGTAGGGCGGAGCCGGTGAAACTCCGTCTGAATCAGGGAGCACTAAACTTCCAAGACTAAATATTGCTTCAGACCGATAGTGAACTAGTACCGTGAGGGAAAGGTGAAAAGCATCCCGAAAGGGAGATGAAATAGTACCTGAAACCGTGTGCCGACAAAGAGTCAGAGTTCCGCCTCGGCGGGATGATGGCGTACTTTTGTAGAACGGGCCAGCGAGTTTGTTTTTGCGGCAGCTTAAGGGGCGATGCTCCGGAGGCACAGTGAAAGCGAGGCTTAATAGGCCGTTAGTCGTAAGAACAAGACCCAGCCGGGTGAGCTACGCATGAGCAGGATGAACCTCGGGTAACACTGAGAGGAGGTCCGAACCCACGCACCGTGCAACATGCGGGGATGACTTGTGCGTAGAGGAGAAATTCCAATCGAACTCGGCAATAGCTGGTTCCTTCCGAAATAGCTTAGGCGCGTTTCGTTAATAATCACGAGAGGTAGAGCTACTGAATGAGATTTCGCGGTTCGCCGTAGGAATTTCAATCAAACTCCGAATGCTTGTGATGGTATCGAAGCAGTCAGAACTCCGGGGCTAAGCTCGGAGCTCAAGAGGGGAACAGCCCAGACCGTCATCTAAGGTCCCTAAATCCATGCTCAGTGGTGAAGGAGGTGAGATTTCTCAGACACCTAGTAGGTTGGCAAAGCAGCCACCCTTTAAAGAGTGCGTAACAGCTCACTAGTTTAGAGATTTCGCGCCGAAATATAACGGGCTTAAGCATGGTACCGAAGATACGGATCCGTCTTTGACGGGATGGTAGGAGAGCGTTCCTTGTGCATTGAAGCTGTAGGGTGACCCATGGTGGAGCGCAGGAAGTGAGAATGCTGGCATGAGTAACCGCAATCTTGGTGAGATTCCAAGACGCCGAAAGTCCAAAGGTTTCCCGCTATGTTAATCATCCGGTGAGTCGGTCCTAAGGCGAGGCCGAAAGGCAAATGATGGACAGCCGGTTAATATTCCGGCACCAATATACTATTCGATGGAGTGACGTATTGCTGTACCCTTTGCGCATTATTGATTTGCGTAGAGATACTGAGAATGTATGATAGGCAAATCCGTCATACAATAATTCGAGGTATCGATCGATTTTCTTGCTGCAAGAAATAAGAAAGGGGAGCGCGGTACCGGGAAAAGCTTCTAAGGTTCGTAGTATATTGTCCGTACCGAAAACCGACACAGGTGGACAGGGCGAGTAGCCCAGCGAATGAGTGATTTCGTTAAGGAACTCGGCAAAAACAGCTAGGCGTAACTTAGGGATATGCCTTGCCAGTGCCCGAACAGAGTATTTATAATAATGTATCAAGACATATTTCTTAAGGTATTTGAATACTGTGTTCGGGTACTGGCCGCAGCGAAAGATCCCAACCGACTGTTTACCAAAACACAGGTCTCTGCAAAAGCGAAAGCTGAAGTATAGGGGCTGACACCTGACCAGTGCTGGAACGTTAACGGGAGCGGTGCAAGCCAATCCCAGCGCCAGTGAACGTCAGCGATAACTATAATCGTTCTAAGGTTTCGAATATTTTATAGAAATATAAAGTATTTGAAAGGACTGGAACGATTATGGTGTTTGTGAATTCATGAAATAATGCTGCCTCCTCACACAGCAATGTGTGGTTGGTCCTTAAAAAATATGGCTATATGCTGGGAAGTATTTTTGTAAAAAAACAACTATCAGCAGGAAGTCTTTGTAAAAAGACCCCTCAGAGATCATACGCCATACTCCTTTTGCCTAAGAATAAAAGGATGAAGATATGATCCTCGTGCATCAAGGAACGAAGATGAAATTCCTTGTCGGGTAAATTCCGACCCGCATGAAAGTGTAACGAGTTGGGAACTGTCTCAACGAGAGTCGGTGAAATCGCAGTGGGGGTAAAGATGCCCCTTCCTACGGCAAGACGAAAAGACCCCGTGGAGCTTTACTATAACTTGGTATTGAATGAAAGTTTTGGTTGCCGAGCATAGGTGGGAGACTTTGATCCTCTCTGATTCCGGTCGAAGGGAGTCATCAGTGGAATACCACCCTGTCGAAGTTTTCATTCTCACCCTGGACCGTTAGATATATCAATGGAAAAGTGGACTGAGAGTAAGCGAAACATAGTTTAGGTAATAATGTTCTCTTGTCTTTAGAGAAAAGAGAAAAAATGTATTTTCTTTATTCCAGTCTTCATTCTTCTAAAATTAAGTATAACTACCGGTCCGGGGACAGTGCCAGTGGTAGTTTGACTGGGGCGGTCGCCTCCCAAAATGTAACGGAGGCGTTTACAAAGGCTGGCTAGGGACGGATGGAAATCGTTCTGATAGTGCAAACGCAAAGCCAGCTTTACTGAAAGACTTACAAGTCGCTCAGTCACGAAAGTGGAAGTTAGTGAACCGACCATCACATGTTAGGAGTGTGGAAGATCATCGGATAAAAGTTACCCGGGGATAACAGGCTTATCGCGCCCAAGAGTTCATATCGACGGCGCGGTTTGGCACCTCGATGTCGGCTCATCACATCCTGGGGCTGGAGAAGGTCCCAAGGGTTTGGCTGTTCGCCAATTAAAGTGGTACGCGAGCTGGGTTCAAACCGTCGTGAGACAGGTTGGTCTCTATCTGCCATAGGCGTTTTGCTTAAGGGAGTCTTTTCCTAGTAATGAGAGGACCGAAAGAACGAACCTCTGGTGTATCGGCTGTTCCGCCAGGAGCACTGTCGAGTAGCTACGTTCGTGTGGAAGGGATAACCGCTGAAAGCATATAAGCGGGAAGCCCACCCTAAGATGAGGCAAATTTTGGTGCTTGCACCAATGATGTTTCCTGAAAGATGATCAGGTTGATAGGCTCCAGATGTAAGCTCTGTAAAGAGTTCAGTCGAGGAGTACTAATGAGCATTAATGATTTTTTGTTTTTATTTTTTGGCTTTTTTCTCGTGTCGTTAAAGACTTGAGAAAAAGGTTTCGGTTGACAGAGTGAAATATCTTTGTTATTTTCCTTCGTATACTATTTGATACGCATTATTCTCGGTGCCTCGAGCGGAACGGGTACACCTGTTCCCATTTCGAACACAGCAGTTAAGCGTTCCAGCGCCGATGGTATCCCGCACTTTCTGTATGAACTATCGTACAAAAAGTGCGGGGGAGAGTAGGTCGGTGCCGAGAATAATGCGTGTCAAGAAAAACGATATACTATAGAAGCGTCCTCAAGAGGACGCTTTTGTGGTATACTAAAAAAAGAATGATTTTTAAAAAAAATATATGCTTACAAGACAGAAAAAACAAACGATATATATTATTTTTTTCTTTATACTCTTTTTGGGTATTCTTGGTGGAGGTGTTCGAGTATTTTCTCCGAATCCTACTTGTACAGATGGTATAAAAAATCAAGGGGAGGAGGATATTGATTGTGGAGGTCCTTGTTTGTCTTGTAGTGAAAATATTGAAGCAGAGGATATTAAAGTTGTTGAGACAGCACTCCTTCCTGTTTCTTTTGGTATTTATGATACCGCAGCCTTCATTCAAAATCCTAATAATCTTTTTGGTTCTGGAAACATTTCCTATACAGTTGAATTTATTAATGAAAATGGATTAATCCTTAAAACAGTAAAAGACAGAGCTTATATCCTTCCTGCTCAAGGAAGATACCTTATGCTTTTAGAAGAGAGGGTTGAGGGTTTTCCTGTTCGTGTTGAATTTCGCATTGATTCAATTACGTGGGAAAAATTTAGTGAATATGAAGCACCATCTCTTACGATAACAAATAAAACTTTCGAAAAAGTTTCTTCAGGAACAGATTATGCGCTTGCTAAGGGTCTTGTCCGAAATCAAAGTCCTTATGATTTTGAAACAGTAGAAATTTATGTAGCACTTCGAAATGCTTTAGGAGAAATTATTGCTATAAATAAAACTGATATGCAAACGGTTCGCTCTAGTGAAAAAAGAGACTTTCCTGTCGTATGGAAGTATATTTTTGAAGGGGAAGTTACTTCGATAGATGCTCAAGCCATTACGAATATGTTTGAAAATCAAAATTTTATAAAACTCTTTTTTCCTGGAGGAAGATTTCAACAATATAAGTAAATGAAATTATGCTAAAAAAAGGTATCTCAGATATCAGCATTCTTTTGATTATCCCTTTTTTACTTATAGTATTGAGCTTGGTCACTTTGTATGGTTTCGGAGTTCCTTATTCTGAGGGAAGCCTTTATTATTTTCAAAGACAGGCACTTTTTTCTTGTGTGGCTTTTTTTGTAGGATTCCTTATGTTTAAACTTTCCTACAAAGCATTGAAGTTCATAAGTACCCCACTTTATTTTGGAGCCGTTCTTCTTTTAGGAATCGTTCTAATTTTGGGAGATTCTGTTCGTGGAACAGTCGGTTGGCTTGATTTTGGATTTATTAAGCTTCAGCCTGTAGAAATAGTGAAAGTCATTCTTATTTTTTTTCTTGCAAGTTTTTTCGTTGCAAAAAGAAATCTCTTTGGAGAAAGTGTTCGCATTGTAATTTCATTTGTACTCACAGGCGTCCTTGTTTTTCTTGTTCTTTTACAACCAGATTTTGGATCATCTCTGATACTTCTTGCTATTTGGGCAGGTATGCTTTTTGTTTCTGATATGAAAACACGTTATGTTTTATACCTTCTTCTTATCGGAGCATTCGTTGCTGGAGGCTCTTGGTTCTTTCTTGAAGATTATCAGAAAAATCGTATTCTTACGACGATTAATCCTGAGGCTGATGCACGAGGAAGTGGATATAATGTTTTACAATCTTTGGTTGCCATAGGATCAGGGGGTATAACGGGGAAAGGAATAGGAAATGGATCTCAATCACAACTTCTTTTTTTACCAGAAAAACACACAGATTTTATTTTTGCTGCTATAGTAGAAAATATAGGTTTGGTGGGGGCGATAACTATTCTTCTTCTGTACGGTATACTTCTCCATCGAATAGCTTTCGTTGCTATTACTGCGGGAGACAGTTTCGGTTTTCTTATTGCCTCTGGAGTATACAGTATGTTATTTTTTCAAATAGTGATAAATATTGGAATGAATATAGGATTGGTTCCTGTTACAGGAATTCCCTTGCCCCTCATAAGTTATGGAGGAAGCTCTCTTATAGCCACAGCACTTGGCTTGGGTATGGTTGCTAATATTGCCTATCAGAAACGTTTTTCGAAAGATGATGATAAAAAAATATGGCTTGACGAGGGGTCTTTCTCGTGATATTCTATTAAGGTCGTAAGGTTATATTTTATGCAATCTCCTGCTATACAAGGGTATCCTACGCAGTGTCCCGTATGCTCCTCTCATTACAATCATTCGGAGGAAACCGAAGTCATTTTCGAAAATCGTGGAGAAAGTGTTATCCACGTATCTTGTCAAAAATGCAAGAGTTTTTTTCTTTTTTCGTTGAGGATGAATCCGATGGGACTTGCAGGTATAGGTATGCTTACCGATTTAAATCGAGAAGAGGCTATATTTTTTTTAAATAAAAGAAGGCGTATTTCAAATGAGGAGATTCTTTCTGTTTATGTAGAATTAAAAAATGAAAAGGTGGGAGTAAACAATTTATTTTCTTGAAATTATTTTAAAGCACTATGGATACTATTATATTGAAAGCAGACGTTCGCAAAGAAAGAACCTTAAGTCGTTTACGAAGAGAAGGGTATATCCCAGCAGTTGTTTATGGAAAAGAAGAAGGATCAGTCTCTCTTGAAATTTTTGGAAAAGATTTTATAAAAATACATTCTCGCGTTGGTGAAAATGTTGTATTTGGGCTGAATCTTACGGGAGGAAAAAAATACAATGTGCTTGTGAGGGATATTGAACGACATCCACTTACAGGAGGTATTACGCATATAGATTTCTATGCTGTAAATATGAATGAAGAAGTAGAGACAACTGTTGAATTGGAATATAGAGGAGAATCTCCTTTGGTAAAAGGAGAAGGTGGTATTTTGGTAAGAAATATTGATGAGGTCGCGGTAAAGGCTTTACCAAAAGATATTCCATCAACTTTGATTGTAGATATTAGCACACTTGTTTCTTTTGATGATGTTATTCATATAAAAGACCTTGTTGTTTCTGATGCAGTAGAAATTCTTGCTGATCCAGAAACAATTCTTGTTTCTGTCTCTCGACCACGAACAGAAGCTGATCTAGATGCTGACTCTCAACAACCAGATGTTTCTCAGGTAGAAGTTGTCGAAAAAGGAAAGAAAGAAAAAGATATTATTGAAGAAGAGGTGAAGTAAGGTAAGCTTTTTAGAAATATCTTTTTTCAAAAGAAAGCATCTTTGCGGATGCTTTCTTTTATAGTAAATATACGTATATGATTTCCTATTTTTATCAAGATAAAAAACAAAACACTCTTACACAGCTTTCTTCCAAGAGGGACGGTGTATGGATTTCTGTTGAAAATCCTACCGAGGAAGAATTAGAATATCTCCAAAAAGAGTTCCAGCTCGAAAGAGATTTATTACACGATGCTCTTGATCCCAATGAAGTCCCTCGAATGGAAAGTGAAGAGAGTGGTATATATGTTTTTGTACAGACACCTTCCTATTCAAAAAAACTTGTCACTACTACACACCCTGTTCTTATTATTTTGGCAAAAGATGCCATCATAACATTTTCAAAAAATCATATGGATTTTTTAGATATTTTTGTTGATGAGAAAAAGGGAATACAAACTTCTCAACAAACGAGAGTATTGATAGAATTCTGGTTTGCTCTCAACAGAGCTTTCACAAAGCATTTGGCAAGAATAGGGAAGGAATTAAGAGGTTTAAGCTCAGATGTTGAGCATATTGGGGTAGATGATATTGCAAAATTTGTTGAATACGAAAAGACCTTGAGCGACTTTCTTTCTGTGCTTGTTCCTATGAAGGCAATTCTTCACCGATTACTTTCTGAGAAAAATATTCGTTTTGATGAAGAAGAAAAAGATCTTATGGAAGATATTTTCTTGGCAATGGGTCAACTTATAGAAACATCGCAATCTAGCCATAGGCATGTAGTTAATATCCGAGAGGCTTCTTCGGTGATTATGACACATACGTTGAATCGCTCTATACGCACACTTACCATTTTGACTATTGTTTTGAGCATTCCTATGATTCTCGGCTCTCTCTACGGAATGAATGTTAATCTTCCTTTTGATGAAGCTTCTTGGATATTTCTAGCAATTATAGGAACCTCTTTTATTGGCATGGGTGCTGTCTTTGTTTTTCTTTTACGACGATAAATACATAAGATCAGAAACACATTGCACTCTATGAGCTCATAGAGGCTATACCTTTTTATCATACAATTCATCGCAAATATAAAGGAATTCGAGGAATAATGATTTGTCTATAATCATTATCTTATGATTAGTAAAGATACTCTCAGAAAAGCAGAGATTTGATTTTTTAAGAAAAACACTCAATTCAAATAAAATTCAACACCTTCCTGTAAAAAGAGAATCAGACAATGATAAGAAAAATTATTGAAGAAATTAAAAAAAATTAGATGGAAACATTATTATGTGGGAAAAGATCTATGAAAAGCCATCCTGTAGAGTATACTTTATCCAAAAAATCTGCTTCATTATTTTCAAAATAAACTCTCTCCCAGTAATCCATTGTCTTATTAGAGTTTCATAATTTTAACATACTCAAAAGTGCAATTTAGGGTGGCCTTATACAAGTGTATTGCAGTTTTTCTTTGGAGATTGTTTTATACTTTCTCATATGGAAATATGAAATTCTCCAGATAGACATTTCTGAGAGAAGGCTTGCAGAACATAGACGAGGTAAGACAAAGACAACGAAGAAATGACAAATATACAAGTTGTCTACACAGAAGAATATTCTTCGAGAGTCGAAGCCCGTTTCAGGAGAGAAATATTTAAAAACATCTGCAGGAAGAAAGTTTTTAAAGAAACAATTACCAATTTGGACCGGTAGCTCAGTTATTAGAGCATCGCCCCATCACGGCGAGGGTTGCGTGAGTTCGAGTCTCGTCCGGTCCAACAAAGAAAAAACGGAATCTTTATGTGCATTTGCTTTTTTATTTTTTAATAAATGTGAATGAGACTCGAACGGGGAGGAGGTTAGGGGAACGAAAGTTCTGTTTGAGGTTATTCCTCATAGCCCTATTTTTATACCCAAAATGCTGCATTCTTCTTCTCTTCGGGGAGAATAGAATTTATGCACACTCTCAAGAAGTGATACTTATCTTTGCCTCCAAATGCCACTGAGGGGAAAAAAGTCATCAAAGATTTCCGAGAAAGATTTGTAGTGAAAAAGTGCAATCACTGGACAAGAAGTACTTCTCTTTCTTTTGATTGTTTTTGAAACTTTATTATAATTCCAATATCGATTGATCTTCTTTTCTCATCAAAAGCCGTAGCTCTATTTTTTGGGTGCCCATTTTTATTTTTTCAAATGGTTCCGCTTTGGAGTCCCATGTTATGTATATAGTCATAGAATTATAGAGGAATAGTTAAATATAATTAAAAATTTTTTATATTTTTTGTAGCATATCTTTTGGACTTTTTCAAATATTATTGCATTTTCTACAAAAGTCGTTTTTTGATATACTTTTCATTCCTTATCTTACAAAGGTCTTTAAAATATTTTTATTTAGTAAAATTTTTTCTTTTGTGGTATACTAATAAAGTATGCAAGAAGAAAATGCAAAAAATTTTTTTGATGCGAAAAAGATATATTTCTATCTTTGCTTTATTATTCATTCTTTTTGTTGTGGGAAATAATGTTTTTGCTCAAGAATCTTCAGAGGGTGAAGAGGATGACAGAAGAACAAAACGACTCTGTCGAAGAAGAAAAAGAACGAGGAAGAAGAAAGAAAAAGCACAAGAAGAATATGAAACACAAGAAAACTCTAAAAACACAAGAAGAAAAACCTGAAGTGATCATAAAGAAGTTCTATCTATACATGAAAGCTCGGAGCAACTCTTTTCCTGAGATCTGTCAAACAGAAACCGTTATAGAAACAACAGAAGAAACTATAAAGAGAAAAAGGCGAATGATCTTTTGGAGAGAATAGAAATTCAAAATATTTCTTAGGGGTCTTTCAAAATCTTTACATACAATCCCAAACTTTTTAACGGCTTTGGGGAAGAGGGTATGTTTTCCAAAATTGCTCAAGCAAAAGATCAATTCCATAACTATGCAAGAAAAATATACGAAATAATGGAGGAAATTGATGAAACGAAAAAAAAAGTGTCTGAAGAAAAGGGTGCTCTGGAAGGGTTAAAAAAAGAAAAAGAAGAGCTCCTTACTCTCAAAGAACAACAAGCCTCTTCTCTTAATCAAGAAAAACAATATCAGTCGCAAAAAGTAGTTGCTACAGAAGCAACGGTCGCTGAGCTTCAGACAAAGCTCGTAGAGCTTCAACAAGACATCTCTCTTCTTACAGGTAAATCGTATACTGCTAAAAACATAAAAGAAGCTGTGGAGTATGCTAGTAAGCAAACAGGTGTTCCTAAGGGTGTTTTGTACGGATTTCTCAAAATGGAAACAAATCTTGGTGCAAATACAGGGCAATGTACTTATAAACAGGTAAAAAAAGATGCTATTAGTTTATGGTATGGAACAAGCTCTAAGTGGAAGGCTTCTCGAGATCTTTTGGAAAAACGAGAAAGTATTTTCTATGATATTGTGAAAGATCTTGGATATGAAAAAGATAGAAAAGTTTCTTGTACGCCTCGTTCGTATAGGGGGCAAGGAGGTGCTATGGGAGTAGCTCAATTTATGGCAGATGTGTGGAAAGGATATGAGTCTCAAATAATAACACAAACAGGACATAAAAATCCTGATCCGTGGAGCCTTACCGATGGCGTTATGGCTATGGCACTCAAACTTAAAAAGGCAGGAGTTACTTCAGATAGTGAGTCTGCTATTCGATCTGCTGCGAGAAGTTATTTAGGAACAGATCACGCACCTTATTATCAAGGAATTATTTATTGGTCCAAAAATTATCAAAAGATATTTTAAGTATTAAACACATTATCTAAAAGAGATAGTAACTAAAAATAGTTGATGATGTTGTTTATAAAAAATTTATAAGGTATTCTCAAAAAACTGATAGAATGTTTTTAGGAGAAAGTTTTCAGAGGAGTGCAAAAGATAATACTATAAGAATAGAGGTATGTATATTAAAGATATTATGACAAAAGATGTCATTGCTATTTCTCCCGAGACAATGATAACAGAGGTGGCTGATATTATGACAAAGAATCGTTTTCATGGAGTTCCTGTCATTGAAAAAGGAGAGCTCGTTGGAATAGTTACGGAAACAGATTTTTATATTCGTGGAACAAATATTTCCCTTCCTTCGTTTGCTACTTTTTTAGAAGATATCGATACTCTAGAAGTTAAGGATTTTGAAAAAAGACGATTTCTCAAAAAAGTAATTCAAGCAAGGGCAAAAGATATAATGACTTCTTCATGCATTACGGTGCCTGAAACAATGAGCCTTTCTGATCTCCTTTCTTTTTATCAAAAAACCGAATATCATACACTTCCCGTTGTGAATGATCAAAATAAAATGGTGGGAATCGTAACGCGGTCAGATCTTATACATCTTCTTAGTGTTTCGAGTTAAATATATTCTATGACTCCTTTAGGAAAAATTTTTCATAGATTACTTCATAAACCTCCTCTTCAAAAAGAAAAAACATCTCTTCGAGACATTGATAGGGGTGCTTTGGAGGCATATTCTTGGTGGAAAAATACCTATGTATATATTAGGAAAAATAGAATTCGAACATGGAAAGTTATTTTCATTTTAGCTTTTATTTCAGGGATGATATCAGCAACAATATGGTTGGTGCATATACGAATAGAAACTACTTCGGATGCTTTTTTTCAGGCGGATGTTCCTATGGAAGTTATAAAATACAAGGGATGCGTTGCTGACGGTGTTCTTTCTGGTTATGGTGGGAGAACAGAGGAAACTATTGCATTACTCGAACGATCAGATTGTGTATATTTGCATCGATCTGTTGAGACATGGCTCGCACATCCAAACTTTACACTTGTTGAAAAAAATTTACAGAAATTTACTCGAAAAGACTTTATTTTTGGTATGTTTCTTGCTGAAGCTATTAATCCAACATTACAACCTTATAAAGCTGATGGAAAAACATTTGATTTTTCTAAAATGTGTAAAGAGGGGAGTTATGGTTTTTGGGGACCAGATACGTGTAAAGCAGACTTCTCTCGCTTGGAATACCGAAGGTATTTAGAACATATTACGCAAAAGGCTATAGATATAGGAATACAAGGATTTCTTTTTGGTCAAATTATGCTTCAAGACGGGAATATTTCCAGTAGCTCTTATGCGTATGAAATTGTTGCTTCTATGAGAGATTATGCGAAGAAAAAAGGAAAAAAAATTATTATTGGAGCACAAACGAATGTTATCGCAGATCCATCGTATCTTCATCTTTTTGACTATATTGAAGGTGGTGTGGGAATAAATGAGCAAGGGAATATTGAAGAAGATATTTGTTTTTCTCGGTGGTGGGATCCTGAAAAAGGGGGTTGGTGCTGGGCACTTTTATGGCATGAAAAATACGCTTCACAAGCAAAAAACGTTATTTTGCATCTAGATTGGCGAGGAGATCCTTCTGATGATATGAGTATATTTGCGAGAATGGATCAAGATTTGAGAGCAAAAACACTCAAAAATCTCTATGGTTTTTTTCGAGAAAAAGATATGGGATTTTTTTTACCGATGCTTGCTGTGGTTGCAAAAGATAATAATGGTGGATGTTATGGTCCACAAGAAGACTTTTACTCACCTAATAATATATTTGGCTGTAGAGACGAATCAATTATTCATGAAATACTTACGTATAGAGATTTTTTTTACGAAAGCCCTCTCAAACAAAAACCTCTTTTTAATGAAGCATCTTTTATTTCCCAAATTGTTCCCCAAGAAATGATAGCAGGACAAAAATATACCATTTCCATTTCTTTGCAGAATTCAGGAACAACAATATGGGAGGACGATCAAAACAGACTTGGTTCTAAAGTCCTCAGGACAATGATATATGGGGAGAATCGTACAATCTACGGAGAAAGTTTTTCTACAGTGAAATAAAACATTTTGTATTTACTGTAACAGCTCGAAGAAAATGGAGAATATACCTTTCAATGGAGAATGGTGCAAGAAAGGAAATAAAGAATGGTTTGAAGGCCAATTTTTACGACTAAAACTCCTGTTCATGTGATAAAACTGGATTAGAATTTTATTTTGTTGCCTATTGAATTTATTGTGGAGAAAGCTAAGGAGGGTTTTAAATTTTAATAAAAATATCTATTAATGGGATGTGCACCTGAAATAGTATCATCACAGTAATGAAAATTATCTTTTGTGTTGAGATCTAAAATAGTATGACGAAATGATTTTTTAGATAAACACTTCACTACTATATAAAAAGACTCCTCCTCAAAGAAACCATATCTATAAAAAAAGTATCTTGAAAAAGTATATGCAGGGATTAATAAACGAAAAAAGACATACTTATGCATATCTTTTTACGATGTACTAGGGGAAATAGAATACAATACCCATAGACACCATAGACACCATAGACACCATGGTATGAGAAGAGGATGATACCAAAACAAAAAATTGCGTCAACGCTATTGCATTCACTCAGCATTACTAACTACATACAACAATCATCATAAGGGTTATGTAAGAGAGCGATATTTGCATAAATGTTTTGTTTGCGATAGTATAGAAATACAAAAAATAAAGGCTATGAAAGAGTTATCCCTCTGGAGCTGAAGGAAGAAATACAAAATGTTTTTGTAGAGTAGAACCTTTCGGATCGCTTCGTAAAAGCGAAAAAAGAAGAGCATTACGTTTGAGAGAATATCTCTCCCGCAATGCTGAATTAAGGTGGTACCACGGCACATGTCGTCCTTATGGATGGGGTGTTTTTTATTTTTAGAGCCTTTAATATATGAAATACTTTCAATGCGTGGATACGAAAAAAACCGTCGATGAGCGAGAACGAGAAATTCTTGATTTTTGGGAAAAAGAAAAAATATTCCAAAAATCTCTTATTCTTCGTGAGGATTCGCCTCGATATTCTTTTTTTGACGGACCTCCTTTTGCTACAGGAACGCCTCATTATGGACATTTAGTGCAAAGCATACTCAAAGATGTTGTTCCTCGATATTGGACTATGCGGGGGAAATATGTAGAGCGTCAGTGGGGTTGGGATTGTCATGGGCTTCCTATTGAAAATATCGTGGAAAAAGAAATGGGATCAAAAAGTAAAAAGGATATTGAAGCTCTTGGTATTGAAAAATTCAATGAACATTGTCGCTCTAACGTATTAAGTTATGTCGAGGAATGGAAAAAAGTTATTTCTCGATGTGGTCGATGGGCTGATATGGATAATGCCTATCGAACTATGGATCCAGAATATATGGAAAGTGTATGGTGGGTTTTTGGCGAACTTTGGAAAAAAGGCTTGATTTATGAAGGATACCGATCTTTACATATCTGTCCACGATGTGAAACAACTCTCTCACAATCAGAAGTAGCAGAAGGATATAAAGATATAAAAGATATTTCGGTTGTTGTAAGGTTTGAACTTGAAGACGAGTCAAAAACGTTTATTCTTGCGTGGACGACGACACCATGGACGCTTTTGGGAAATGTTGCCTTGGCGGTAGGAAAAGATATAACTTATAGCGTGGTAGGTATTGAAGGAGAAGAAGAAAAATATATTGTTGCCGATGATAGAATAGAAAGTATTTTCGGGGATAAAAAATATACAAAAGAAAAAACTTTGCAAGGTTGTGATCTTATTGGGAAATCTTATAAACCTTTATTTACTTTTGCTAGAGAGAATAAAAAAATCGAAAATCGTGAAAATAGTTGGAAAATATATGGAGCAGATTTTGTTACGACAGAAGAAGGGACAGGCGTTGTACATATTGCTCCTGCGTATGGATCAGATGATATGGCACTAGGAAAAGAACATACACTTTCTTTTGTTCAACATGTGGGAATTGATGGAATAATTGCAGAGGGGTATGGAAATTTTTCAAAAAAAGATGTTCGGCCACGAGCAAAAAATAAACCAGAAGAAATACGTGAAATTGATATTGAAATTCTCAAAGTGCTTAAAGAAAATAAGGGATATTTTTCGCACAAAAAATATGAACATAGTTATCCGCATTGTTGGCGATGCGATACAGCACTTCTTAATTATGCGACAACAAGTTGGTTTGTTGCCGTAGAAAAAATAAAAAAAGAACTTCTTAGAACGGCTCAGAACATTCACTGGGTTCCAGAGCATATAAAAGAAGGCCGTTTTGGAAATTGGCTTTCTGGCGCACGAGATTGGTCTGTTTCCCGGCAACGATTTTGGGCAAGTGCTCTTCCCGTGTGGAAATGTGAGAAATGTACGAATATTCGTGTAGTTTCTTCGGTTATGGATATTTCCCAAGAATTAGGGGGGGTAAATCGTTTGTATCTTGTGCGACATGGAGAGGCGAAAAATAATACGCAAAACTTTTTGGATTCGACGGGAAATCCAGAGAATCATCTAACGGAAAATGGTAAGCAACAAGTAATGCTTTTGACACAAAAACTTTTCAACAAAACGATTGATGGTATTTTTACCTCACCCCTTCTTCGTACAAAAGAAACGGCAACTCTTTTGGCAGAAAAATTAGGAGGAGAGATTATAGAAGATGATCGTCTTCGTGAAATTGGACACGGGTCGCTTGAGGGAAAATCAGCAGATACTTTGCGGACACCCTATCCAACGATATTTGATCAGAAAGGAGTGGGTCTCCCAGATGGAGTGGAGACTATTGATGCGCTTGAAATGCGTGTAAAAGATTTTCTTAAAGATATCAATACGAAATATCGCAATAAAACATTTATCATTGTTTCTCATGCTGACCCAATTACTATTTTTCATGGTCTTTCTCAGGGACTTTCGAGAGAGGAGATGAAACAAGGATGGTATCCAAAAAATGCAGAGATTAAATCAATTTTTTCTAAGAAGATAGATCTTCATCGTCCCTATATTGATGAGGTTATACTTTCTTGTGATTGTGGTGGAGTAATGCATAGAGTTCCTGATGTTTTGGATACGTGGTTTGATAGTGGATCTATGCCGTATGCACAAATGCATTATCCTTTTGAAAATGAAGAAAAATTCAAAAAAAGTTTCCCTGCTGATTTTATTGGGGAGATGGTAGAACAAAGTAGGGCGTGGTTTTATTATCTCCACGTTCTTTCTACTGGTGTAATTGGATCACATGCCTTTAAGAATGTTGTTGCAAGTGGTGTAGTTCTTGCTGAAGACGGAAAGAAAATGTCCAAAAAACTCAAAAATTATCCTGATCCTAGTACGGTTTTGGAAAAGTATGGAGCTGATGTTTTACGTTTGTATCTCCTTAGTTCTCCTGTGGTTACGGCAGAAAATATTAATTTTAGTGAGAAAGAAATGGGAGAGCTTTCACGAGGACTATTTCGTATGCTTTGGAATACATATTCGTTTTTTATTATGTATGCTGATATAGACGGATGGATACCATCTTTGAAAAAAAATGATAAGGAGGAAGAAAAGAAACATATATTGGATCGCTGGATACTTTCTGAATTCCGTAAGACAGTTCATTGTGTAAATATAGCGATGGAAGCGTATGAGCTTTCCAAAGCCGTTCGATACTTCTCTCCCTTTGTAGATGATCTTTCAAATTGGTATATACGAAGAAGTCGTAAGCGTTTTTGGAAAAGTGAAAATGATAGTGATAAAAATGAGGCATATGCGACATTATATTATATTTTACGAGAATTTTCTAAACTCTTAGCACCTTTCGCTCCTTTTGTAGCAGAAGAAATGTATAGAAATCTTATGGGAAATTTTTCTTCTCCGGGGGCAAAGGAAAAGGGAGAGCTATCCGTACATCTTACAGACTATCCACAAGGAGAAATGGAGAAAAATAAAGAAGATGAGATGAGTATGCAAATGAAAAAAACTCGTGCTATTGTTAATCTTGGCCTTCAACTACGTGCCAAAGAAAAAATAAAAGTCCGACAACCCCTCTCAATTTTATATGTTATGTGCGAACCTCGTTTGCAAAAAGAATATACCGATATGATAGTGGAAGAATTAAATGTAAAAGAAGTAAAGTTTATTTCAAAAGAGAATGTATCTGAGAATAAGGAGAATATCGTTTGGTCAGAGATACAAGATTTGAAAGTAGGACTTTCTTTGGAGATAACTCCTGAGCTTCTTTTAGAAGGACAAGCAAGAGAAATTGTTCGTATTATTCAGGAAATGCGAAAAAAGGCTGGGTATGCTATAGATGACCGTATTTGTCTGGGTTATGTCGGAAAAGAGGATGTCTTTGAAGCATTTGGTGAGGAGGTTATTGCATATGAGACATTGTGTAAAAGTGTACGTAATGCAGTTCTTGAAAAATATGATATACTTGAAGAAGTGCTTATAGATGGAGAAAGAATGAAAATTTCTCTGTATAAATAATTAAGGTGTATGCGTATGGATGAAGAAAAAAAAGAGGAGAACAAAGAAGAAAAAAATAAAGAAGCTGCTGGGTGTGATTGTCAAGAAGGGGGAGAGGATTGTTGTCGTGAAAAACAGGATTCTCAAGAAGATGGATGTTGTGGAGGCGGTTGTTGCGGAGTATAAAAAGGAATGAAAAAAGCGCCGTTTCGATATTTGACAGGCGCTTTTTCCTTCTCTTTCTAACGCAAAGACAGCGTTGTTAGCGATAGAGTAAGAAGACACAAGGTAAGGAGAATCCATATTCTTTTCCAAACCTCGAGAGTTTCCTTTATATAAACTATCAAGGAGACCAGAGCGAGAAGACTAAAGAAAGAACAAAGAAAGATAATGTCTAGGCTTATGTTCATAGGAGGTTCTCCGTGAAGCGTGTAGGATTTTCATACCCCTTTCTTCATAAAAAGCATAGTCTTTTTATTTATATTGTCAAGAGAAGATGTTTATGGAATATCGATACACAGCCATTATTTTGGGAAAACGTGACATTGGAGAGACTGACCGTTTTTATACTTTTTTTACGCAAGAAGGTGGAAAAGTTACTGCCAAAGCAATAGGTGTTCGTAAATCGAATGCAAAGCTTTGTGCTCACCTGGAAACAGGAAATCTCACTACACTCACTGTTATGAAGCGAAGGGGTATGGGGAGAATAGTTTCGGCTTTTTGTGAGAAACGATATTTTTCTGAAGAAATATCTTTGGAGGTTTCTCAAGAAATAATATATATTCTTTCTCTTTTGGATCGTATTGTGGAAGAAAATGAAAAGGATGAAATTCTTTTCCAACTCCTCTTTTCTTTTCTTGAGGTTTCTCAAGAAATAATAAAGAGAGGAGAGGAAGAGAAAGTTTTTCTTCTTGTACAAGGTTTCCTTTTCCAGCTCCTTTGGCAACTTGGTATGGCACCTCATATACAAAAATGTACTTCTTGTAATAAAAAACTTTCTGGAAACAAAATATATATGAGTGCAGAATATGGCGGTGTTTTGTGCTATGAATGTGGTGTTTCTCGTCAACATACTTTTTTGGTAACACAAGACACGATAAAACTTTTACGACTTTTTTCTTCTCATTCTCTCGTTTTACTTACAAAGATCAAAGTGAGTTCTCGACATATTTCTGACGTTCGAAATCTTTTGAATATTTTTTTTACACGACTTGCTCGATAATTTTTGCAAGAGCTTATTGTCAATAAAATGGGAAGATAGAACAATACCACAAAACGATAAAAAAGAATTTTTTTACCTATTACCTATGCATATCTTTTTACGATGTACTAGGGGAAATCGAATACAATACCCATAGACACCGTAGAGGTTATGGGTATGTATGAAGGGGATAACACCGAAACAAAAGATTGTGTCAACGCTATTGCATTCACTCAGTACTACTAACTGCAACAATCCTCATAAGGGTTATGTAAGAGAGCGATATTTGACAATGTTTGAGAAAGCGTTTATTATTGCAATTAGGTTGCATTTATGAAAAAAGATGAGAACTATCGTGTAAAAAAAATGGGAAAGCGAATGACGCCTGTTAGACGAGCATTGCTGGATATTTTTATGCGAGCAAAAGAACCTTTTTCTCTGGAAGATGTTGAAAAAACATTACACATATCTGGAATGCGACCTGATTTTACCACGCTTTGGAGGCAGATAGACTTTTTCTTACAAGAGGGTATCATCGAACAATTAGATATCCCTGGTCGCAAGCGTTTCTTCGAAAAAAAGCAACAGCACCACCATCATTTCATATGTTCTTCTTGTGGGGAGAAGCAATGTCTTGGGGAGAAGAAAATTCATAGAGCTATAAAAAGCATTATCTCTTCTGTAGAAAAAGAAGGCTTAAAGATTGATTCGCATTTTTTCTCTCTCAAGGGAAGGTGCCAGATATGTATTCAAAAAAATAGTGTATAAAATTATTAAAAAAGTAAAATACGTTATATATGGAAAATAATGAAAAAAAACGGTTTTGTATGCTCGACAAGTTTCGTTCATTAAAACGGTCTTCTCAGTTAGGCATAGGGTTCGTTCTTTTTGGAATACTTGTTTTTGGTTTTTTGGTTTTTTCTGGTGAAAAAAATGAAGTAATTCCTATAGAATCTCTTTCTGATGAAAAAGAAAAACTTCAGGTGATAACAAGTTTTTATCCTTTAGCTTTTATGGCTGAAAAAATAGGAGGTGAGAAAATTGCTATTTCCAATCTTGCTGGCTCGAGAGATGTGCACTCTTATCAAGTGACTCCTTCTGATATGAAGAACATATTTGAAGCTGATCTTGTTATTTTTCAAGGAGAGGGATTTGAGCCTTGGATAGAAGATGTTGTTTCTCAATTAGAAAGTGCCGATATTCCATTTCTTTCTCTTCTAGATAAAATGCCTTTATCTGAAGAAGAGGGACATCATGAAGAAGAGGGACATCATGAAGAAGAGGGACATCATGAAGAAGAGGGACATCATGAAGAAGAGGGACATAGTCATGATCATGGAGGAAAAGATCCTCATACATGGGTTGATCCTCTTTTGGCAAAAGAAATGACTCGTCTTATTCGAGATACTCTTATTCAAATAGATGACCAGAATAAAGATCTCTACGAAAAAAATGCTCAAATTCTTTTAGATGCTCTCGATGTTTTGGATCAAGAATATCAGCAGGTACTTGCTGTATGTGATCGAGAAGAAGTTATTGTTTCTCATAATGCCTTTGGTTATTTAGCAAAACGGTATGACTTTGTGACACATGCTATTGCTGGAATTTCTACTCTCGATGAGCCTTCTGCCAAGCTTTTGGCTGAACTAAAAAAGGAAGCATCTTCTGGGGTAACTCACATTCTTACAGAAGAGGGATCGGTTACAAAATATGCCGAAACACTTTCTTTGGAAACAGGATTACAAATACTCCCTATAAATCCTATGGGAAGAGGAACACTTGATCCTTCCAAAGATTATTTTGATGTTTCTCGAGAAAATCTTCAATCACTTGCTCTTTCCTTGGGTTGCGAGTAATAATGAAGATACTATTTTTACATAGTATCCTATGCACGAATCATCTCTTCCTATTTTAGAAATTAAAAATCTTACCGTAAAACGTGATGGAGTTCTTGTTTTGGATTCTATTACTTTTCGTGTTGATAGGGGAGAGTATATTGGTCTTTTAGGTCCCAATGGTGCGGGGAAGACCACCCTTCTCCTTGCTATTTTGGGGAAAATACAACCAACAGAGGGAAGGGTAAAAATCGCTCCAGATATTCGTATGGGATATGTTCCACAGAAATATCTTCCAAATAGTTCTTTTGCTGTCTCTGTCGGAGAAATTATTTCTATGGGATTTCAAAGAAGTTCTTTATGGAAAGATCAAGGAGAAAAAGAAAAAATTCTTCAAGTACTTGATGCTGTCGGTTTGGAAAAAAATTTTTATTCGAAAAATTTTATGAAACTTTCTGGGGGGCAAAAGCAGAGAGTTATTATAGCACGAGCACTTGTTCATAAGCCTAACTTCCTTTTATTTGATGAACCAACAAGTGGCGTAGATTACAAAACAAAAATAAAAATTTATGATCTTTTGGCAGAACTTAATGAAAAAAAAGGAATAACTATTTTGTTTGTTTCTCATGAAATTGAAAAAGTCGTTAGTGTCTGTAAACGAGTTCTTTGTTTGGATAAGCATCTCCACGAAGGATGTCATCCTCAATATCTTGCACAAGGAGAAAAGGAAGGTATACAAAATAAAGAAAAAGTAGTTCCTGTGTACCATAAAAAACAAGAAAAAGCTATTCACGAAAAACATTTTTAAGATAGTTTTATGGCATTGAGTGATATTTTTTTATTAGAATTTGCACAAAGAGCTTTATATGTAGGTCTCCTTGTTTCTTTTGTGGCTGGTATTTTGGGTGGGTATGTTGTTGCTGGAAGGCATTCGGTTTTTTCTGATATGTTGGCACATACATCTCTTGCAGGTGTGGGAATGGGTATTTTTTTTGGATTTTCTCCAACCAATGGGGCATTAGCAGTTTCTTTTTTATCTGCTTTTTTTCTTTGGCTTTTTTTGAGAAAAGAGAAATTTGCTCCAGAGTCTATTACGATGGTTTTACTTTCTGGAGGATTGGCTATCGCACTTGTTTTCGCTCACCTTGCCAAAGACAATCCACTTTCTTTGGAAACATTTCTTTTTGGGAGTATTCTTGCTGTGCGACCCGAAGAAGTTTGGCAATTTCTTTTTGTATCTTTAGGCATTCTTATATTCATTCTTTTTTTTGGAAGGAGACTTGAAACGATAGTATTGGATCCCGAATATGCAGATATACGATTTCCTTTCTCCAAATGGGTAAATCTTGCCTTTCTTTTGAGTATAGGGATGTTTGTTGGATTCTCTTTGAAAATAATAGGAGGATTACTTATTGGAGCCTTGCTTGTCATACCGATTGTAACAGCACAGATTTTTTCTCGAAGTTTCCAACAAACACTTTTCTTTGGAATTTTCTTTAATATGGTCGCTACTTTTTTCGGAATAATTTTCTCTTTCTATGTAGATGTTCCTACAGGAGCGAGTATAGTTTTAGTTCTCATTCTACAATTACTCATTGTTTTTCTTGGAAAAAATATCTTCTCTCTTCTTCGATAGAAGGTGCGATGTGGAAATTGCTTTCTTATAGATACCTATATTTTTATACTATTTTTTGTGGTAAAGTGAGGTTACTATGTTTTTAGGAAAAAAAGTATTCATTATTTTTAAAAAAATAGCTTTTTTTATAAAAGATGTTTTTGTTGTTGTCTTTTTTATTTCCCTTTTCTCTTTTATGGGTATTATGTCTGGCATTTGGTATCTTTATACCTACGAAGTTCCTGAAATGGAGAGATTGCACGAAGGATCTTTGTCACAAACGAGTGTTTTGTACGATAGAACAGGAAAACATATTCTTTATGAGCTCTACGGAGAAGAGAATAGGAAAATTATTGCTCATCAAAATATTCCTGATGTAATAAGAATAGCTACTTTGGCTGGAGAGGATATTAATTTTTATCAACATTACGGTGTAGATCCAAGAGCAATACTCCGTGCATTAAGAGCTAATCTTAAGAGTGGAGGTATAGAAGAGGGTGGTTCTACTTTGACGATGCAATTAGTTCGTAATTTGTATTTATATCGAGCACAGACATTCGAAAGGAAAATTATTGAAGCATTGATGGCCTTTCGTCTTGAGACTATGTATACGAAAGATGAAATTTTTGATTGGTATCTCAATACTGTTCCTTATGGATCAAATGCCTATGGCATACAAGCAGCAAGTGAAACTTTTTTTGGTAAAGATGCTAAAAACCTTACTCTTGATGAGGCTTCTTTTCTAGCAGTTCTCCCGAAAGCGACAACATTTTTTTCTCCATATGGAGAAAATACTTCCTTTTTAAAAGCAAATCAAAGAAAAATTTTGGATACTATGTTAGATAGAAATATGATTTCGTTTGAACAATATCGAGATGCTTTGTCGATAGATACTTTTGCTAAACTACAAAAGAAAAAAAATGCTATTATTGCTCCACATTTTGTTTTTTATACGCTTTCTCAATTACAAAAAGAATATGGCGAGGAACTTCTTCGAATAGGAGGCTTACGCATTCTCACTACTTTAGATAAGGAAATGCAAGAACAGGCAGAAAAGATGGTTTTGGAAAAAGCAAAAGAAAATAAAATTCTGCATAATGCTGAAAACGCCTCTCTTGTTGCTCTTGATCCTAAAACAGGTGAAATTTTGACTATGGTGGGAAGTAGAAATTATTTTGATCAAGATATTGATGGAGAGGTGAATGTTGCTACGAGCCCAAGACAACCAGGATCTGCTTTTAAGCCCATTGCCTATGTAAAGGCTCTTGAGTTGGGACTACAACCAGATTCTGTACTCTATGATGTTCCCACAAGCTTCGGCCCTGATGGGAGTGGGGGTGAATATAGACCCCAAAATTATAATGAGGGTTTTTCCGGTCTAATTTCTCTGAAAAAAGCATTGGCAATGTCTCTTAATATTCCTGCGGTAAAAATACTCTATATTGCAGGTCTTGATAATACATTAGAATTGTCAAGTCGATTGGGAATTACTACTCTCAATGATCGTAATCGATATGGACTTTCCTTGGTTCTTGGTGGAGGAGAAGTTTCTCTTTTGGAACTTACGGGAGCTTTTGCGGTTTTCGGCAATGATGGTGTAAAAAACGATGTAAAAAGCATACTAAGTGTTTCAGGAATGACAGGAAATCAAATCGATTTTTCTCAAAAAGAGGCGGTTCGAGTTATAGATCTTCAAGTAGCAAGAAAAATAAATAGTATGCTTTCTGATAATGAAGCACGCTCATCTGTTTTTGGTCCCCAAAGTACTCTTTTCATACCAGAATATCCATCTGTAGCAGTAAAAACAGGGACAACGCAAGAATTTCGGGATGGCTGGACTATTGGATACACACCAGATATTGCCGTTGGAATATGGACAGGAAATAATGATAATCGCCCGATGAAAGCGGGGTCTCCTGGCGTATATACCGCAGCACCTCTTTGGAATGAATATATGCGATATGCTTTGGGACGTTTGTCAGAAAAAGAAGTATTTATTCCTCCAGATCCTTGGGAGAAATCATCTCTTCCTATGATAAATGGAAGAGGTTCGGGAAGAAGTTTATTGTATTATGTTTCTCAAGCGAAATTTTCTGGAGCACCACGATACGATCAAGATATGATAAATCGTTGGGATTCGGCATTGAGAAGACCAATAGAAGAGAAAAAATAAAAAATGTGATAGAATAGAAAAATGAAACGAAAAATAGAAAAAAATTTTGTACAAATATTTTTTTGGTATTACCTTCCTCTTTTTGTTTGGATAGGAATTATATGGTTTTTAAGCTCCCAAGAAGGAACAATTACGAAAGAAGCTCCTCAGTGGAGTTTTTATGTACAAAGAAAAGGAGCTCATATAGTAGAATTTTTTCTTCTCACGTTTCTTTTTTGGCGTGTCATAGGTCTTTTTATAAAAAATAACCTTGATAGATTTGTATGGACGTTTGTGTGGGTTCTCTGGATGGCAATACTTGACGAAAGTCATCAGAACCTTGTTGTTGGACGAGAGGGAAAAGTTTCAGATGTTATCATTGATATGATTGGAGCAAGTTTGGCTCTTCTTACTCTACGATGGGTACATTCTTATTTTCCAAAAAATAGATTTTTCAAAAAAATATGCAAGAAATAAACAAGAAAAAAAATCAAAAGAAAAACATTCCCTTTCACGGGTGGTCTTCTAAAAAAGTTTTAGAGTTCTTTCATTCTCGGGCAGAAGGAATTTCTTCTCAAGAAGCTGATATTCGATTGAAAAGATATGGAGAAAATGTTTTACAAAAAAAGAAAAGTATTAATATTTTTTTTCTTTTCCTCAAGCAATTTCATAATGTTCTTATTTATATTCTTTTTTTAGCATCAAGCATTTCTTTTTTTGTTGGACACGCTTTGGATGCGTGGATTATTCTCGTTGTTATTTTTTTTAATGCATCTCTTGGTTTTATTTTGGAATATAAAGCAGAAAAATCTATAGAAGCGTTGAAAAAGATTATGGCGCCAAATGCAAAAATTCTTCGTGATAATGTTGTAAAACAAATAGCTTCTCAATATCTTGTTCCAGGAGACATTGTTTTTCTTGAGGAGGGGTCTATGGTTCCTGCTGATGGAAGGGTTCTTTTTACTAAAGATGTTCGAGTGGTAGAGAGTTCTCTTACGGGAGAATCTTCTCCTCAACAAAAAACAAGCGAAATTCTTTCTGAAAATATTTCTTTGGCTGATAGAGAAAATATGCTATGGATGGGAACTTTTATCGCTTCTGGAGAGGCGAGAATGATAGTTACAGCGACAGGCTCTTATACTCAATTAGGTCAAATAGCTCAAAAAATGGAGAGCATAGAAGAAGTCCCTACGCACTTTAAAGAAAGAATACGTTTACTTACGTGGCAAATGGGGATTATTGCTTTTTTTGGTACGATAACAACATTTTTAGCAGCTCTTTTTTTGGCAAAAATGGATATATTTGATGTCTTTTTGGCTACCATAGCCACTCTTGTCTCGAGTATTCCCGAAGGACTTCCTGTTATTCTTACCATTGTTTTGGCAGTGAGCGCTTCTCGTATGGCAAAAAGAAAAGCTATTGTCCGTTCACTTCCTTCTATTGAAACACTTGCTGTCGTTGATACTATTCTTACTGATAAAACAGGGACGCTCACGGACAATACGATGAATATAATGAAAATGTATGCTTTTGGAAACGAAGAAATTACTATTTCTGGTCAAGGGTGGAATTTCGATGCAAGATTTTCACAGGGAGAAAATGCCGTAGCTCCTCTTGAAAATAGAACATTAAGAAAACTTATTCACATAGCAGGACAATGTAATGTAGCGAAAGTATATCCCATAGAAAGAAAAAAAGAAGATTCAACCGTGAAGGACTTTGAAGTTATTGGTGACCCTACAGAGGCTTCTCTTGTAGTCCTTGCTAGAAGAGCAGGTCTTACACAAGAAATACTAGAAGCATCCGAAGTAAGATTAGATGATATGCCATTTCGATCGCAAGAGCAATTGCGAGCAACACTTATTTACAAAAAAGATGAAGAATCTCATCAAATATATGTAATAGGAGCTCCTGAAAAAGTAATAGCAAAATGTTCATTTGTTTTTCATAATGGACATATAAAAAGTTTTCAAGAGAGTCATCAAAAAGAGATTCTTCAGCGAGTATACGGATGGTCTAGTGATACGATGCGGGTTTTAGCTTTGGCCTATCGCGAACAACTTCACCCTTCAAAAAATATTCAAATACAAGACATCGAAAAACTTGTTTTTGTGGGTCTTGTGGGGATGCTAGATTCACCACGAGAAGGCGTTTCGGAATCAATTTCTCAAGCAAAAAGAGCGGGTATACGAGTGATTATGGCAACAGGAGATCATAAAGAAACAGCTTTTGCCATAGCTAAAAAAATCGGAATTGCTTCCGAACAAGACAAAGCCTATTCGCAAGAAGAATTGGAAAAAATGACAGAGAAAGAGTTTTCTTTGGCGGTAAGAAATGCCAATGTCTTTGCTCGACTTACTCCAGATATGAAATATCGAATCACCACAATACTTCAAAAAGAAAAACGAATTGTTGCAGTTACAGGAGACGGTGTGAATGATGCTTTGGCTCTCAGAAAGGCAGATGTGGGTGTCGCTATGGGAAAGAATGGAAGTGATGTTGCTAAGGAAGCGGGTGCTATTATTTTGGCAGATGATAATTTTACGACCATAGTAAATGCTATTGAAGAGGGAAGAATTGTTTTTCATAATGTACAGAGAGCAAGCTCTTTTTTAGTGACCACAAATTTTGCTGAACATACAACTATTATAAGTGCACTCTCTTTAGGAATGCCACTCCCTCTTCTTCCAACGCAAATACTTTGGCTCAATCTTGTGACGAGTGGTTTACCTGACGCAGCTATTGCCGTAGAGCCAAGTCATGGACGAGCACTTCACCAACCACCTATGAAAGCTCATGCGCAAATACTTTCTCGAGAAATAGCACCTTTTCTTGCATTGATGACTGTCACAATGGCAATTCTTTCTTTGGGAACATTTACATGGTTTTTGGAGCAAGGTATAGATAAAGCACGATCAGCAGGTTTTACGGTATTATGCGCAACACAACTTTTTAATGCTTTTACTATGAGGTCTCTGCATCAGAGCGTTTTCTCGATAGGATTTTTTAGAAATCGTTTTCTTGTGATAACCGTTGCTCTTTCTTTTGTTCTTCTTTGTGCCTCCATTTATTTTCCTCCTTTTCAAAAAGTTTTCAAACTCACAGAATTACCCCTTTCAGAATTTTTATTACTTATAGCACTCTCTTCCATCGTTTTCTTTGTGGGAGATGTGTATAAGCGTATGCGATATAAGCAACATAAAAATCTTTCACAAACATAATAGAGAGAAGTATGGAAGAAAAAGAAATAGTGTGTACAGAGATAGAAGTAAAAGGCTTTCGATTTTCTCTGAAGGAAGATGGTCAAGAAATTGCTCGTGCAACGCTTTATTTTCTGAAAAATGATCTTCATAAAGAAAAATTTGGTTTTATGGAAGACGTTTTTGTGAGAGAAGATTTTCGGGGAAGGAAACTAGGAACAAAACTTGTAGAAAAAATTATACAATGTGCTAAACAAGAAAAGTGTTATAAACTTATAGCAACAAGTCGTTTTGAAAGGGATTCTGTTCATATCTTGTATAAAAAACTTGGATTTGAAGAAAAGGGGAAAGAATTTCGTATAGATTTTTTTTAAGGAAAAAAGTATGTATCAATTAATGCAAAACTGGAGTCAAAAAGAAAAATCTCGTGTAGTAAAAATACTTGTTGAAGCAAGTCTTTCAAATAGTATATTCCTTCTTTTTCTTTTTTGTGGAATTTCTCTGATGACGGCAGGTATCATCGTGGGTGATACATTAGTTCTTATAGGCGGTATACTTGTAGTACCTTTTCTTTTGCCATTTCTTAGTTTTTCTCTTGGAGGAGTCCTTTCTGATTTTTGGATTATGAAGAGAGCATTTCAATCAGTATTTATTTGTATTGTTTCTTCTCTAGTTCTTTCTTTATGTGTGAGTATGATTTTTTCTTTTTTTTCTTTTGACTCTTTATTTTACAATACATATCAAAAAGATATTCCTTTATTTTATTTTATCCTTTCTTTATTCGTAGGATTATTGAGTACCCTTTCTCTTTTTGTTTCAAAAACTTCCTTTCAATTGGTGCCTGGATTTTTTATGACCATTCTTCTCCTCGGACCTCTTATTTCTGTTGGTATAGGACTTTCTCATCTTGATTGGTTATACGCACTTTCTTCTTTTTCAATATTTCTCTTAAATATGTTTGGGATTATTTTTTCCTCAACTTTAGTTTTTCTTTTTGCAGATTTTTCTCGTGAAAATAAGCAAAAAGCAGAGAATAAAAAATCTTTTTTTGATAAAGTAGAAGAGCTAGATCCACAACAAACATAGAGAGGCTATCCAAAGGGAAATAAATATGCTATACTTATGTATAAGAGAATATAAATGCTTTTTGCTTATGACTGAAGAAAAAAAAACGAGTACCCATGATGAATGGAAAGAAATGGCATTGTTGTACGTTGGAAAGATTATACAAGAAGTTACGAGTGGGTTGTCAGAAAAAATTCGATTGGCGATAGAGCGAGTAGTTTTTGGTTTTATTCGTCGCATTATTGTTTTGGGAGTTGTTTTTGTGGGAAGCATTTTTTTGGTTCTTGGTTTAGTGCACTTTCTCAATGAAAGTATAGGATCTTCTTGGATTGGATACTGTATAGTAGGGGGAATGCTTGTTGTTATGGGAATATTTATTTCTCTTGTATCAAAATATACAAAATGATAATGTTTTTCTTTTAAAGTAATAAAAAAGTAGTATACTCGTAAGGTAATTAAAAATAAGTATAATATATATGGATACGAAAAAAGTTCACGATCAGGCAAAAGAAGCTCTCGAAGATATGAGAAAGAAAGCAGAAAAAGAAGCTGAAAAGGTAAAAAAAGCAGTCGAAGATGCTGGAAAAAAAGCTCAAGACTATATCAAAAAGAACCCAGCAAAAGCTACAGCGGTCAGTGCTGGAGTAGGAGCTGCTCTTGGTGCTATGCTTGCTTTTTTTATGAAAGGGAAGAAAAAAGAAGACACAAAAGAAAAGAAATAAAGAGAGATATTCTTTGTATAAGTAAGATGGGGGAGAGAAAGTTTTTTCTCTTTCTCTCTTAATCCCCCTTTGCATTTCTTAAATTTCTGTCATATGCGAATAGGAATAGATGCGAGAACCATTCTTAATCCCCAACAAGGAGATGCTATTGGATCAGGTCATTATACGTACCAGCTTATTCGTCATCTTTTAGAGAGGGATAAAGAAAATGAATATGTTTTATTTTTTGATTTTCGTGTTAGAGAAAAAGATGTAAAAAAGTTTACAAAGGATAATGTACATATTCGTTTTTATCCTTTTTCTGATTACAAGAAATATCTTCCGGGTATGTATAGTGAAATACTTGGAAGAGCTATACTTGCCAGAGAACATCTCGATATTCTCCATTCAACTTCTCCATTAAGTCGTATCCCCTCTGGATACAAAGGACTGAGTGTGACAACCTTCCACAATCTCGGAGTTTTTGCTTTTGAAGATCTTTATCCTCCTTTTCGCAGGGTTCGAGAACAAATGCTTTCTCGTTTTATGGCAAAAAAAAGCGATCACATTATTGCTGTTTCTGAGGCATTGTCTGATGATATTCAAAAACGTTTTTCCCTTCCTTCTTCCAAAATTTCTGTCATTCATACGGGAGTAGATACTCGTTTTTTTGAACAAGAAGAAAATAAAAATAGTAATTTTTATGACAAGCATAGTATTCATTCCCCCTACATTCTTTTTCTTGGCACACTTTCTCCTCTAAATAATATATCTCGACTTCTAGAGGCATTTGCCCGTTTTTGCAAAAAAAATAAAAAATACCAATTAGTTTTGGCAGGAAAGCGAGATTGGCTTTCAGGGGAGTATCGACGAATGGTAAAAGATCTCGGTATTGCCTCAAAAGTTGTCTTTACGGGATATGTTGTAGGAGATGACCTCGTTCCTTTATTTAGAAAAGCGGAATTTTTTATTATGCCCTCTCTTTATGAAGGATTTGGTTCCACTGTACTCGAAGCACTTGCAACAGGTACGCCTACTATGGCATCACGAGTAACTTCACTCCCTGAAATTGCTGGAGAGGCAGTTCATTTTTTCAATCCCTTCGATGTGGAAGAAATGACTAAGAGTATGATGTTATTTGCCTCAGATCCAAAACTTCGTAAAGAATATTCCCAAAAAGGACCTTTGTGCGCGAAAAAATACCAATGGCAAAAAACAGCCCAAGAAACATTAGAGGTCTATAAGAAAATGGTAGAAGAATAAAAAAATATTGCTTTTTTAAAAAATAAAAGATACTTTGGAGGAGGTTCCTTACTATAAACCTTCTTTTTAAAGGAGAAAAAAAGATGACCTCTTATCCCACACCGAAATTTGATAAAGGGCATGAGGGGAGGGTGTGCAGAGCAAAGAATCTCTATGGAGAAAATTATAGAGAGAGACTGCAAGTTTTTATAGACAGAGAAGTGCTTGATTCAAGAAAGAAACAAGGATCTATTCTCGTTATAGCGGAGGTTATGGGTCTTCTTGGAAGAGAGGGCTTGTCTGTAACGGGTTTTAAAACGGTTTCTCGAGAGGGAAAAGAAATGAAAATCTATAGTGCAGATCTTTGCCCGAGAGATTTCACTTGTTTCAAAAAGCTTTTTGCTGAGTACGCTCTCGAGGAAGAACGTAATCCAGGGAGTCATTCTGTGATTAAGAGGCTGAAAGAAATGTGTGAGCACAGACAATCAATTGTACTTGCTTTAAGGTAAAAATGAAGGAGGTTGGTGAGAGAAAAGTGCCTTAGAAAATCAAGGCACTTTTTTTATATAAAAAATTTGTATAAAATACTACCATCACAGTAATGAAAATTATCTTTTGTGCTGAGATATAAAATAGTATGACGAAATGATTTTTTAGATAAACACTGCACTACTATATAAAAAGATTCACTCTCAAAGAAACCATACTTATAAAAAAAGTATCTTGAAAAAGTATATACAGAGAGCAATAAACAAAAAAAGAAATAACATAGGAAGAGAAGAGAGATTTTCTTAGAATTTTTTCCCGCCACGGCGGGAGGGGAGGGAACCAGTCTTAGTCTTTTCCCCACGTATGTGGGGATCCAGTCTTAGCTAATTCCCCGCGTAGGCGGG
>JAGYLL010000040.1 GCA_018401135.1 Candidatus Moraniibacteriota bacterium
GGAATGGTATTGTGCAGTCAAGTCTCTCGGCATAGACTTGCTCGAATACCTCTATTAAGATGTTTATTTCTTGTTTTGTGAGTTTGGTCGTTGAGTCTTTACTGTACATCCTCTTTGCGTATTCCTTAAAAAGCATTTTTAGTGCTTCAGGAGTGATACGCATATTTTGTGGCTTGGTAAACAACTCATTGAGGGTAAGTCCTTTTTCGTTGGCTTCATCAGATACAAGAGAAAACCAAAGATGTAAGGCACGATTTTGATTAGAAGTCCGTCTCTCTTGGACAAGTTCATAATATCCATCCTTTAAGATTTCTCCGTTTTTGTAGGCTTTTCCCTCAATGATTTGTATCTTCATACAGCGTTCATAATGTTGTCTATCTCTTCTGCTGTTATAGGAGCGTTTCCTTCCATTTCATCTTTATTAGGATTAAAAGATTGGTGGAGTTCTACTGCGTCATCTCCTTTTTCCGTTCTAACAAGTCCTTCCAATCCTTCGAGTCTTTTTTCGAGGTCTTGTATTTTAGCAACGAGCTTTGTTTGATTTTCTGCAAGTTTCATCAAAACATCGTTTCGTGTCTGTGGGTCTTCTTTCCTTTGAGGAACGGAAGGGTAGTCATTCTCTCGTGGAGAAAAAAACATCACGGCGTTTTTAAATATCTTCCCGTTGTATTCATTCTCCTTATACGATACCACAATCGTATCTCCGTCATCTGGAGCAATCTGTTTAATAGACTCGTAGGCTCGGCTTTCGCTTCCGTCTTTTTTTACCTTGAAAAAAGAGAAATATCCTTTGTCCGTTTTAAGAACAATCTGATTTCCTTTGTCTTCTTTTCCGTTTAAGGTAACAACATCTTTTTTTAATTCTTCGTTCATACTCGCTCTATTTTAATTGGTTTAATGGTCTCTCCTGCTATGTGAAGGATAATAAGGTCTCGTACTTCCCACCCGTGAAATTCCATCATATCTGCATACAAGGAAAGCTGGAGTCTATAGGTATCAATCGGACTATCAGTCAGGAATTCGTACGGCGGAAGCATTTTACTTCCTTTCTTGTACAAATCTCCATTGGTTTTCAAATCGTAAATATCACACTTTCCTTTCTCGTATTGGTCTACTATGTCCATTGTTCCTGCAAGATTGTCATTATATGTTACAAACTCGGAGCGTGGGTCGACTAACTGTATTTTTTGAAACGCTTCTACGATGTTTTTCAGGTGGTCAATGCTCGGTGTCATCTTATGAGTAATATACCCTTCGATTGCTGTGTGAACTGCTGTACCGTACTCTCTGGATACTCTCCCTTTTATATCCCACTCGGAGAGAATATCCTCTGCCTCCCTTCCGTCTCTCTTTGCAGTCTTTTGGGCTATCATCTCCTTCGGGAAAGGCTTCTTGTGCCTTCCTATGAAGTGGGAAACTGACTCTCGGGGCTTCCCGTCTACATAGTAAGTGTGGGAAATTGAGTCAAAGGTTACCACGGTTTTTGGGTATTAGTTGCTATCCCTGAAGCGTTGTTCCCGTCATCATCCTCTTCTTCTATTCCGAGCATACAGGTAAGCATATACCTTCGCATATACGTTATTGAACCTCCGAGCTTCTGTGGGTCTTCTGGCTTATGGACTAATTCAATCGAACCCTCAATAACTTCTCCTGAGGAATGGATAAATTGTGTAATCAAGAGTGGCTTTATTTCAAACTTTGGAAACTGTAAAAGCAAAAAATTATGCTCTTTTGTTTTCTCTTTTACTACCTCCAAAAGAGCAGGAAGCTCAATATACTTGTTTTTGAAATGAGGGTTTACTCCTGTTTTCTTTACTTTTCCCATACTCTCACAGAGAGCTTGGAAATCTTTTATTGCTTCTTTCATACTTTGGTCTTTAAAATCTTAATAACTTCTTTTATCTCTTCTGGTTCAAGAGCTCCTAAAAGAGCAAACGCTAGTGTTTCTACAGAAGCATATTCTCTTACGTGTCGGATACTCTCGTAGAGGTCTCTTGCCAAAAATCCCTCAAGTATTTCTTTTTCATTCATACTCGTTCGTTAATTATATTATCATCTTGCCTATCTAGTATGGCTAGGTCTTTATAATAATCTTGTATTTCTTTCATTGTGAACTCTTTTTTTACTTCGGCAAGAGTGCAAAAGAACATCATCCTGTCGAGTTTAAGTTTCCTTTCTCGTATAATATCTGCAATCGTTGTCATTTCTTCCTCATCTTCTTTTTTTGCCCAAGCCTCAATGTGCTGGATTTCAAAGTCTCTGGCACGTCCACTATTGGCACGGAATATATTATCGAACGTATATATATCTTTCATACTTTTTTTATTATTGATTAATTTATAACTCTTTATCTCTTATTTTTTGTTTTTCTAATTTTTCAAACCAAGATTTCGGTATTATTCTCTCATCATCTAAAAGTACTGTTTTCTCAATCATTTTTGTTTCTTTCCGTATATTCTCTGGCTCAACCTTTCTCTCTCGTATCCATCTATAAATGTTCTGCTTTGGTATATTGTACTTCTTACAGAATTCCCAAACTGGTATGTATTTCATAGTGAAAAAATATTTAAGTATAAACTGGCATACTTATTGTAAAACGTTGTAATGCTTGTTTTCGACATAAACTCTTGAAAAAGATTTAAGTATTATACACTTATAATAATACTTTAGTATCAAATGTCAATGGGTTTGTCGCCTAGAAGCGTTTGTATATATTGATATGATATTTGGGACATTTATTTTATTTTATTCCCTCACACATCAATTTTACGTTTCCCCGAAATGTGGATACTCCTACACTTCAGATGTCTCTATTATAGCACAGTGATATAGAAAGTCAAGAGGCTATCCAATTATTTCAAAAGACTCACGTGTGATTTTTTCCATTTATCAAAAGATATATATCTTTCGTCTTGAGATGCTATTTTTATTAGTTCCTCTTTTGTCAGTTCTTCTTTCTCAATAGTTTTCCTATTTTGAGATAACCATTCTTCTAGTGGTTCACAATCTCCTTTTTTTTCTATCTCTTCTTTTTTCATAAATATTTTCTCAATTTCGTTTTGAAGAAAATGTGCAGTGAATCTATTAAAATCCTTCATATTTTCATCTTTTTTTAACTGCAACTCATATATTTTTTTGTCTAGCATATCAATTTTATCTTCTACTTTTGTATTTTTCCATAAAGAAGTAACCCTATCGTTCTCTTCTTTAATCAATATTTCAAACTCTTTTTCCTTGTCTCTAAGGATTTCATATTGTATTTCTCTATTGTTAGAATCTGTTTCTATAAAGTACGCTCTTTTTTCTATGTGTTTTTTCTCTCTATCTGGAGTAATATATTGTATTTTTGCAATATGATTATCGCTTAAAATATCTTTTTTACCATTAAGTATCGTATACATAGAACCATTATTTGCTTCATATACTTTATTCCCCTCAAAGTAAGGTATCCCCTTGAAATCTACTATGCACGATATTTTTTCAACATTTATAAACTCTCCAGACCTTAAAGTGACAAATTTTGCTGTTTTTACAATGTCTTTTAATTTTTGTGCCTCTTCATCACTTATAATTATCTCACTTAGCCCTATTATTATTTTTTTCATAACTCTACAAACTTAGATGTATTATTTTTACTGCTAAAAAATATTTTGAATTGTGCTAACTTCTCTTTCATTTGGTATGGAGTGGTCGCAACTGGACAATATTCCTGCCCTTGAACAGCTACAATCTGCTCAGCCATTTTTTTTACTCCCTCGAAACCAAACTTTTTAATCATAAACTCAGCGGAAGAACGACTTGTTTTGTTTCCCCAGTTAAGAGTGGGATTGATTTTATAAAAAATATTAAAGATTTCATTTATTTGCGAGCTCAGCTCGCAGTATTTATCTATCTCTATCTCTTTCTCTAACTCTGACTCTGACTCTAACCTAACTCTAACCTGAGGCTCCGATTTGGAACCACTTTGGATACATTCTGGTACCAAACTGTATACATTTTCTTTATTTTCCTTTAATTGAGCCTTTTCACCTATGTACATCGTTTCCTTGTATCTATCCTTTTTTATGTAGTTATGGATTTTCCAATGTTTTATAACAACCACACCACTTTCAAATGGTATAAGATACTTTTTCGTTATTAAAACTTTAAGGTCATCATCAGGAACACCCATCATTCTCATTATTTTTTTTGGAGATGAAACAAAACCATCATCGTCCGCTCTCATCAAAAAATGAAAATACAGATTTTGAGCTGAGTGCGACATATCAAGAAACTGGTCTGTGTCTATAATGTCTCTACTTACCATTCTTCTATTTGCCATATTTTTGTTATATTAATGTTTTATCGCACATTTGTATTCATATTTTTTGCATATTAAAAAGAGATACCCACTTCCCTATGCCGTGCCGTGACGTAAAAGGTACCAACTGACCTTAAATGACACGACAAAGGGAAATGACTACCTCTGCTGTTGGTTTTTTAAACGACGTCACTCGTTATTTGTACCTCTCACTCTACACTCTCACAAAAACTTTGTCAAGTTATTCCAAAGTATCCAATATATTCGGAGGGGTGTAGTTCTCAAGTCTTTCAAGGCTCTCCTCCGACTCTTCTGCGAGTTCCATAGCTTTATCCCATAATTGTTGGCTATGCCTTTGCTCCCAATAAGCGTCAAATTCTTTTTGTGATTTCTCAGAATGAGCCATTTGTTCAAACGCTTTCTCATTTTCAATCTCCATTTCTTGTACCATTCTAAGGGTTTCTCTCTTCTCTTCCTCTATTTTAAGTTTTAATTCCCATTCTTCTTCCCAATTATCCTCTTCTGCCTCCTCTTCTTTCTCTACTGGAACAGGTTGTGCTTTGGGTTGTGCTTTAGGAGGAGTCTCTTCTGCAACAGGAGGCAAAACATAAGGAAAGCAAGGCTCTTTAGGAGAGTAAG
>JAGYLL010000041.1 GCA_018401135.1 Candidatus Moraniibacteriota bacterium
ACAAATAGAGCTTTTTGATTATACGAATGCTTCGGATGAAGTAGCTGATCTTATTATGGAAAATTATGCTAAGAAATAATACGAATCTCTATGCATACACAATTTCCTTATAAAAAAATTCATTTTGTTGGGATAAAAGGAGCTGGTATGTCTGCTTTGGCACAGATACTACATTCACACAATATTTCCATAACAGGGTCAGATACAAAAGAAGTTTTTTTCTCTGATGTATCATTACGTCGATCAGGAATACATTTTTTCGAACGTTTTTCCAAAGATAATATTCCTGCTGATGCAGAAGCTATTGTTTATTCAACTGCCTATCAAATAGAAACAAATGAAGAATTGATCTATGCTCAATCAAAAGGTATTGTACTTTTTTCATATCCAGAATTTTTGGGTATACTCACAAAACAAAAACTTTCTATCGCTGTAGCAGGTACACACGGAAAAACAACCGTTACTGCGATGTTAGCACATACACTCTTATCTGCAAAAAAGGATCCGAGTGCTGTTGTAGGAAGTACCGTTCTCAATTGGAAAGAGGGATCTCTTTCTGGGACAGGTCATCATTTTGTATTCGAAGCGGACGAGTATCAAAATAAATTTCGTTTTTATGCACCATGGTCGCTTATTCTAACGAATATTGGTTATGATCATTCGGATTTTTTTCCTAATCAAGAGTCATATAATGAAACTTTCTCTACTTTTATAAAAAGAATTCCTCCTCATGGATGGATAGTAGTCTGTGCTGATGATATACAAGCACTTAAAATAACTGAAAAAGCTCTTTCTCATAGAATAACCTATGGCTTTCATAAAGATTCTTTGTATCGTATAGAAGAAATGCCTTGTAAAAAAAGTTTTTCTCAAACATTTTGTGTAAAAAAAGGGAAGAAGGAGTTAGGAATATTCTCTCTTCATGTATCAGGAAAACATAATATGCAAAATGCTACCGCTGTTATAGCTTTTTGCGACACTATAGGGATACCTATACACGATATAGTTTTTGGTTTAAGTGATTTTCAAGGAACAGCAAGGCGAATGGAATATGTAGGGGAGTATAACAAGGCAATTATACTTGATGATTATGCTCATCATCCAGAAGAAATACAGGCAACTCTTCAGGCAATCGATCAAAAATATCCAAAAAAAGAAAAAATAGTTGTTTTTCAACCACATACTTTTTCTCGAACTAAAGAATTTCTTGAAGGATTTACTGAATCACTTTCTAAGGCTGATGCGGTACTTCTTCTGGACGTCTATTCAAGTGCGAGAGAAATTTCTGGCGAAATTTCTAGTGACGATATTGTTCGTCTTATCAATAAAAACTATCCAGAAAAATCAGCCAATGTCCATACCATAGAGAATGCTGTAGATCTTCTCAGAAAATCACTTGATAAAAACACACTCGTTGTAACTATGGGCGCTGGAGATGTTTGGCAAGTAGGAAAAAAGCTTTTACAGAATAAGAAATAATTTTCTTGCGGTATCCCCTATTACAAAAAAGTAAAAGGGGAGAAGTGCCTAGTGTTCAGTGGATAATTTCCTCACCTCTTTGAAATGTAATAGAAAGTATACTTTCCTTATATACTTTTGATATAAAAAATAAGGATTATACATAATAAGAATTATCCGATACAAAGATAAAGAGAAGGGAGATAGAGAAGCTAGTATCTACGTCGAGTATGAATTATAGAAGGAAGTTAAAAAAGTATGTATCCAGAGTACTGAGTATATTTTAGAAAAAAGTATATAAAACGATATACACAAGCAATAAAAGCGTATCTTTTTAGAGTTTTGTACATAATGTCGCAAAATATACATTCTGCGACATTGAGTACTTTTCTACCAACATAGGTAAATGTATACCTATGCTAGTTCTTTTCTTTGTGTTTTGTATTTCTTCTTCTTTTTATACTCATTAAACTCGTTATTGTATATCTATCCTTCCCATCTTTTCTTGAATATACTCTAAAGTATTACTGGTAAAAATTCTATGCGACTATCTTTTTCTTCTTTGGATAATTATCAAACATGTCCATTGAAATATAAATACAAAGAAATTGATAAACTTAAAGAGCCTAAAACATCGGTTCAATTTTTTGGAACAACTCTCCATAAAGTTCTTGAATATATTCATACACCGGGCTTTACTTCACCAACCCTCGAAGATGCTCTTGATTTTTTTTCTAAGCATTGGGATGAAAGTGTCTTTAAAGACGAATTAGAAAATAGGGGAGCATTTTCTCAAGGAGTAGATATCATACAACGTTACTATACCGATAATGATGTTTTTCGAACCAATATTGTCGCTCTTGAAAAGCGTTTTGCTGTCGATCTCCCCCACCCCACTGATCCCGAAAAAAACCATGTTATATCAGGTATTATTGATCGTATTGATCGAACAGAAAATGGATATGAAATTATCGATTATAAAACGGCTCGAAAAATGCCCACACAAGATGATGTGAATACGAATATACAGCTTTCTATTTATCTTTTGGCATTTCTCAAGATGTACCCTACAGAAAAAAACAATCTTCCCAATATCAAGGTAAGTTTATATTTCCTCAAGCATGGTCAAAAACTTACCGCCACTCGAACGCAAGAGGATCTCGATTCCGTCACAGAACTCTTTCTCAATGTTATTAATGATATTGAAGGAGAGAAATTTGAACCACGATTATCCCCTCTTTGCGCTTGGTGTGGCTATCAAGAAATTTGTCCTATGTGGAGACATAAATTCAAAGATGTTTCTATAGAAAGTGGCGATATGGAAAAAGCTGTCGCAGAATATATTCAACTCAAGAAAGAATCTACCCAACAAAGAAAGCGTTTTGTAGAATTACAAAAAACCATCGAGCAGTATATGGAACAAGAAAAAATACAAAGAGTATTTACACCTGATGCTATTGTAGAAAAATCTTTGCGAAAAACCTATGGCTATGATGAAGAAAAACTTCGAACCCTCCTTGAACCAATTGACCGTTGGAAAGATGTTTTGAAAGTGGATGGTATTTCTCTTCGAAAAGTACTTGGTACTCTCCCCTCCCCTTTGCGAAAAGAAGCTGAAGAGAGCAAAGAAATCAAAAAGGAAACCTCAACTTTGGTGATAAAAAAACGAGCGAAAGAGTGAAACTTATAAAGAAATTTTTCTATTTTATTTTTTCGAGCATAAAAGGAGTATAAAAGGGGTGAATTGTTCGAGCTAAAACTTCAATCTATCTCTCGTCTATCTCTCGATTTTTCTAAACAAACTACAAAATCCTTCTTCTGCTTGTTTAGTTAGTTTATCACAATATTTAGGGTCTTTTGTTTTTTCGCCGGCAGTTTCCAAACATCTTTGTTTTATTGAATGATTTACAATCTTTTCACAGTACTCGTAGTCTTCTATTTCTCCGATTATTCTATCTAGACAAAAATCTTTTTTAAGATCCTCAGTAATTTTTAGACAATCCTGAATATTGTCAGTATTTTCCGAATAACAATCGTTTTTTCTATCCTGACTTTTAAATTCATCACACCCCAAAGGCGTGTCGGAAAAGCTATCGGGATTTACATATATATTCAATTTCCCAGTTTTTCCCCAAGTAAATTCTATGGTATTGCTCCCTGGCTGTACTACCAAATCTCTATTACCCGAATAAATCCCTATTTCTTTCATAGTAACTAGATTTAATGAATTTGAATATATAATTGAATCAAAAGGTTTTATGACTACGTCTGTCATCGCAAATCCCGCTAAAACTCCAAATGATGGTGAAAAGTCAACTCCTTCCACTGCTATTATTGGATACGTGAATGTTGAGCTGAAAGTTTTTTTATATGACCACGGTGCATAATTTGTTATTGTTGTTTCAATGGCGATATTGTCTCCTATATTGTAATTTGCCTTTTGCTGCTCGATGTTCGTGGTGATTTTTATAAAGGATGTTTTAAAGAAGAAAAAGACTACTCCCACTAAGATTACTATTACTGTGAAAGCTATTATAATCTTTTTCATAGGACTTAAATTATGGTAATTAGTGTGAAACGTAACTAAAATAAATGTGAATAAACAGTTTAAAAAAATTTTATAATAGCATCGGTACTCTACTTCTTTATTATACGTCGGGAAATGATATCTGAAAACTCTTCACTTATACCCCACTATACATTTTTTAGCTCATTGGGTAATAATTTCTTATTTCTACTCAAGAAAGGAGAGTAAAAAAAGTACTTGGGAACGTTTATTCTCAACTTTGGTGATAAAAAAACGAGCGAAAGAATAGTATTTATACAATCTTTAACTAAAGAGGGCTTTCACATAAATAGGCTCCTGTAGATTCCTCGATCCCATCTTTTTTATCGTGTATGAAAATAATATTTTCTCCAACTGATACATCTGAAACACTCAGATCCTCTTTTGAAGAGCTTTTTTGAATTTTTGTTTGGGATAGATTTATTTTTTTTTCAACAACACCATTCTCTGTAGGTGGTGTTTTTAGTTTAATCGTTACCTCATTTGTTTGTTGATTTAAAGAAATGATTTCACCCACTGTTTCAAAAATAGCTGACTGCATAGCTTCATCA
>JAGYLL010000042.1 GCA_018401135.1 Candidatus Moraniibacteriota bacterium
TTCTACCACCGAAACGGTATGGAGTAAGTGGAAACTCGGCGACACAGGAACACGGACCTATACCTGTTGCGTTGATTCTAAAAACCAACTCCCTGAACTCAATGAAGGGAATAATTGTAAGAGTGCCACCTACACTGTGGTTCCTTACAAATCCGACCTCATCGTTTCCGATCTCTACCTCATAACTTCAGGAGGTCAGGTAGTCAGAAACGGCACGTCAATTCCCGAAGACTCTACGGTTCATCCGTATTGCACTGCCTCCAACCAAGGAAATCGCAATGTACGAAACGGCACACGCCTGCGCTACGAGGTGGATGCTGGAAACTACCGCGGTGATGATGGACTCGACGCCGCAGATCTCAAAGTCGGAGCCTCTAAAACGGAGTATATGAGCGACGGCTTCCGATTGGGAGACATAGGAACGAGGACCTATCGTTGTTGTGTGGATTACCAAGGAAGTGAGTCCGAGCTCAACGAAGGCAATAACTGTGCTACTATGAGCTTTACCGTTTACCCTACAGCTCCCAAGATTACCATTACGGATCTTTGGGTAGACTATGATGGTAAAGTCGTTCGTAATGGTGGTACGGGAAACAAAGGAAAGCGCTATCATCCCAATGTCACCTTTACCAACACGGGTAACAGGGGGATGACATGTGGTGCCGAAGCCAAGTACTACATCAATGCCAATCAGTTCCGAGACCGCGATGGCATCGATCCTCTTGGCATAGGGGCTTCTGGCCATGAAAGAGTCAACAATGACAATATCAAACTCGGAGACAAGGGATGGAGATCCTACCGAGTCACTGTTGAGTCTAGCTGTGGAGAGTTTCCCACCGTAGAGGCGACGATGAGCTTTTATGTGAAGTAGGAGACTTCACTTCACCTACAATAAATCTCCCTCCCGCACGGATAGCCTGCCCGGCGGATGTCGGGGGGGGAGAGAGTGAAACGAATTACATATTTGTGCCGACTTTGAAAGGAGTCGGTTTTTTATTTGTTTTTTTATCTTGCTTTGGAGAGTAAAACTTCTCTATCTTGCATAAATCCTTCTAGATAGGGAAGGACATGAGACCACGTAAAAGTTCTAAGTTTGTCCGATAGGGGGAGCTGACTACAAAAAACTCGAGAGACATTCTCGGGTTTTTGCTTTTTTGTACTTCTTAGATACATTAGGAGTATGATAGGGGGCAATATTAGGTAATAATTCCAAAAAAAGTACTTGACCCCTTTTTCATTCACGCTTTTGACACATTTCTTTTTATTCTTTATATTTTCCTTATCTAATAAAAATCTTATGAAACTACCTTCCAAGCAATCTCTTATTCTCATCACTCTCGGAGTCATAATTATACTCACTATTGGTATTTTCGTGTTGCAAAACCAGCCTCAAGAGGTGATAGAGGTTCCTGAAGAGCAGGGAGAAAATGTTGAAAATGCTTCTGAACAAGTGGATACAGCGAATTGGCAGGCGTATCGAAATGAGGAGTATGGATTTGAGGTGAAGGTTCCCGGTGATTGGGGGATGAATAAGGATACACACCCTTTTCCTCCCGGCATAGGAGGAGAATGGTTTATCACAGAACCTATTGAACGTGTAGATAATGGAAAGCTACGATTCACCGTTGCTGTTTTTGACTCTACGGAAAGTCCAGAAGAGTGGTTTGAAAACAATGTTGAGAATACTAATAAAAAGAGTTATTCTATTGTTGAGACTAGAGAGTTAGGATATATTTCATTTCGATATATAAAAAAGGTGATCAATAATCCTGAGTATTCGTATATTGATCATGCATATGTTGCATCTAGTGAAAATAAAATCTTTCTTATTCAATTTCGTGAGAAATCAGGCCCTGAAAACGGGCAATACGACTATTCCTCTTATCTCCCCACATTCGAGACATTCGTACGTTCATTGAACTTTATCTAAATCATTATAGGAACATTTTTGTTTGTAGGTACGTGAAAATCTTTGGACCGGTAGCTCAGTTGGTTAGAGCATCGCCCTGTCACGGCGAGGGTCGCGAGTTCGAGTCTCGTCCGGTCCGCCAAAGAAATTCTTTATCGAGTAGACCGAGGACCCCGCTTATTTGCGGGTTTTTTGGTATATTTTTACATTTTTAAAAAAAGAATAAAGAATCCATGAGAAGTCTTGGGATTGAAGATGTTGGAAAATAAGGAAATAAGATGGAGAGGGGAGATGATAGAATAGAGGTGTGTGGTTGTGCTATTGACGCATTCTTCTTTATCTTTTATATTTTCCTTATTTAATAAAAATCCTATGAAACAACTTTCTAAGCAAACTCTTATTCTCATTCTCCTTGGACTCCTCGCTATTGTAGCAGTAGGATTGTTTGTGATGGAGAAGAGGGAAGAAACACCCGTCGTTAAAACTCCTCCAACTCCTATTGAGAAAGATATGGAGAATGAAGAAAAAAGTAAACAAGAAGAGATTTCAATCCCCATGGATACTTCTGATTGGGAGGTTTATCGGAATGAAGAATATGGTTATGAAGTAAATTATCCCCAGAACTGGATAAAGAAAAATAGCAATGCAAGAGAAGTTTCATTTAATAGTCCTGGAAACGAAGAATATTTTCAAGAGGTGAAAAAAGGAAATGGTGATGCTTATGCAGAAGATGTTACTATTTTTTATTATGATTCCGTTGCGGATGAAAGAGAAAATCGTGATAGTCTATTGATTGCCAAGACATTAGATGATCTGGTAAAAAATAATCCACTTATAACGCCAATAGAAAAAACAATTTTTGCAGGAGAGGACGCATGGTTTGTTGTGAGAATTGGTTATGATGCTTATTTTTCCGTACTTCTTGTCCATGAAGGACATTTATACGAAATCTTTTTTGGGAATAGTAGGTCAAAAAATGATTTGAGTGAAGAGGAAAGAGAGATTCTTAATTCTTTCTCATTTTCGGAATAATGCTCCAACCAAAGAGAAATTCTTCCCTTTGGTTGCCGGCAATGTTCCGGTACCTTGGACTTTGACAAATAGAGAGGTTTACTCGATGAATATTCGATGGCTTTTAGCATTATGTTTTTTACCGCATCTTTTTCGGCATTTCCTGCCGAATCGATTCGTACAGTAACGGGATTCTACTATCCCGTTGGAACCGACAATCTTCAGGTGCCTAGTTGTGGAAGGTGGCTCACGAAGCCAGATGGAGAAGTCGGAGGTTGCTATCCTTATGACGATGTCTATCACATTGGCGTTGATATCATGGCGGATTATGAAACGCCCGTCCGTGCTATTGCTGATGGAAAGGTGATTAGCCACAGTCACAATAATTGGGGAGATGGAAATATCGCTCTTCTCGTCGAACACGAAAGTGCCGAATATGGATCATTTACAGCCATTTACGGACATGTCCAGAGAAATGGTGTCAAGCCGGAAGGTTCTACGGTTCGTGCTGGAGAGGTAATCGGAAAGATCGGCTATTGGGATAATGGCGAGCATCTCCATTTTGGGATTGTGCACCCTAATCTCACTTATCCAATAGGAGGATTCGGCAGGGCTAGTTGGAGTCAATGGGGTGTTCCCAATGGCATCTACTACGACAACGGCCTTATCGATCCCATCGACTTCATTGTGCATTCGGGTCCGGACAACTACCTCTCACGAGGGAGTGAATCTATTTCGGATTCGATCACAACAGAAAGCGCATGGTTTTACGATTTGTGCTGGGCACAATCACCTGACTCTCGTTGTGATGGGAATGATATATCCTGGTACGCTGAATGCGTATCAGAGAGAAATACGCTTTGTGCCGTTGATTCTTCCGTATGGAATGCTGTTGGAGAAACGGGAAAGACAAGTGCTAACACGTACGCTGTCGGAGGCGATGGCTACATTCCACCTCAAGACCCTCAACCCACAGACCCCGTAAACCTCAAAAACGACACCGACATTCTCGGTGCTGACGGCAATGAACTTTACGCTGGACGTGACGTCTTCCTTCATGGAATGAAAGCCAAAGTCCGTGTAGCGGTCGAAGCTAAGGGAGGCGATGCGGGAAACTGGAAAACGAGAGGTAGCTCTAGCGTTATCCTCATCAAGTATCTCGTTTCTGCAAACGACGGTCCTTGGAATGTTTGGAACGTAGGCGTCATAACCATCGCCAAACTCGATGAAGGACAAACCATTACGGAAACGAAAGAATATAGGATTCCACATGGTATTTCTTCCATCGCGTTTCGTACAGAAATCGACTACAGAGATGAAGTCGAGGAATACGACGAAGGCGACAACATAAGTCGTGTGGAACGGTTCGAGGTGACGAATCTCAGACCTGACTACGCCGTCATCGATGTCTTCTTCTCCGATCCCGAAACCGGCGCCCTTTACTACAACGGCGCCACGCTTCTCGAAGACAGGGAGTGGTATCCCTACTGCGAGATCGCGAGCATCGGAGAGACCGACTCACCCATCAATGTCGAAGTCTCCCACCGAATGGATGGAGAGGAACGCGACACCGACACACTTGGCACGGAGGATATCTCCCTCGGATC
>JAGYLL010000043.1 GCA_018401135.1 Candidatus Moraniibacteriota bacterium
GGGCGGGGAAGTAAGAGGGGAAACTCGGAGAGTTTTCTCCGCTTCGCACTCTCGGAAGAATGCTTCGGTCGAAAGGACGGAAGAAAAGAAAACTCGTCTTTCGAAAGGACAAAAAGAGTTGTCGTCTCAAAAATTTCCCTTTCGTTGTATCTGTAAATATTTTCTTATTCAAAGACAAAAGAGTAAAAATTTACTCATTTTTAACCATAAAACACTCATTTTGTTATACTCATAATGATCTCCTTTGCCTCTTCCATATCGTGAGCTTCGAAGTCGCAAAATATATTCATATCATCCTCATACCTTCCTTCGGTTCGCTTGAGAAGGATGGTCTGTACAGAAGGATTCTTTTCTTTCACCGATTGAATATGTTCAATCCTATCTTCCACAAACCAAGATATTACTTCATCCGAAAGAGAAAGAATGTTTTGTATCTCTTTACCCTTGTCGATATCCCCCACGCAAAGACCTTCTACATATTTCCCTATACCTGAAGCCATTACTTTTTTTTTCTGAAAGTTTGATGTGCCGTACGAGACAATGTATATACTCGCACCCACCGATCGCATACTCACACAAAAATCAATGGCATCATCAAAAAAATATTCCCCTGCGTTTTGTAAAAAAATATCAACACGTTCTCGAATACTTTCCTCTTTGACTGAACTTCTTTTAACTATTTCCCTTATATGTTGATCAAAATCATAGGTGCGAATTTTCCCCGAAGCAAATGTCTTTTTTACCGATTCATACGTTGACTGAAAAAGCTCCTCATTCACACCACAATCTTTAAAAACTTTTTTCATATCTTCTCGGAAATGTGCTGTGTGAAAAAGTGTATCATCAAAATCCAGAAAAATATTCATATTTTTTGTCTTAAAAATTCCTCTAAACTATGTACACACAATAACAAAATTTTGTACAGCACTATAAGACATTGCATATTATATATTCTACACCCATTACATCATTTTACAAAAGAAAATATGACAAAATAGACATTATCCTTTATGATAGAAAAGTTATTTTTTATATTTCTCTCATGCACCCAAAACCTTTTCAAGATCTTATCAAACATTTTTCATCTCTCCCTTCCATAGGACCAAAAATGGCAGAACGTCTCACTCTCTATCTTTTCAAGCAATCTCCAGAAGATATAAAATCTTTTGCCACATCTCTTGAAGCACTTACGAAACTTTCTTTCTGTAAACGTTGTTTCAATGTAAGTGATCAGGAGTACTGTTCTCTGTGTCGAGACACACAAAGAGATCAAACCATCGTTTGTGTGGTAGAAGATGCCCTTGATGCCATCGCCATTGAACGTTCGGGTTTTTTTCATGGAACCTATCATATTCTTGGAGGAAATCTTGAAATAGGAAAAAATGGAGAAACGAATGAGCTACATCTTACTATTGAAAAACTCCTTCATCGTATCAAAGAAGAAAAAACACAAGAAATTCTTTTGGCGACAAACCCTACGACAGAAGGAGATTTTACCGCTCTTTATATAAAAAGAAAGCTTCATATTTTTCCCTCTCTTCGTATTAGTCGAATAGCCAAAGGACTTGCAACTGGTGGAGACATCGAATACGCTGATGAGCAAACACTTATTGGTGCTCTCAAAAATCGTCGTTATTATGATGCTTCGGTATAACGAAGAATACCGAGAAATATCGCACAAGAAATAGTAACATTAAAGGAATTCTTGTGTCCCATCATAGGTATCTCAGCAATAGCATCTACTTTTTTACAAATTCTTGTATCCACACCACGAACTTCGTTTCCGATAAGTATGGCAATTTGTTTTTGCTCTTTAAATATTGAATCATAAAAAGGAAGACTTTCTTTATCTTGTTCCAAAACAACAACAAAAAAATCTTCTTCTTGTAAAGACTTTATAAGAGATGTGATGTTTTCTCTGTATTCCCACGGAACGTGCTCTTGAGCGCCAAGTGCTGTTTTTTCTATTTCTTTTTGAGCCTTGCTCTTATAAAGAGCTTTCGGAGTAGTTGGACAAGGAGAATATCCCGTAAGATATATTTTTTCGACACCAAAACCATCCGCTGTTCTAAAAAGCGATCCTATATTATGAGCACTTCGTATATTATGAGCAATGATATGTATTTTTCTTTTCATAAGAAAAACTTTCTAACGTTTCATAGCAAGAACTTTCGTATAGTATATGTTTACATCCTGTATCCATTTTGAAACTGATTCTGGGGTATGACCTTCACACGTTGATCCACATTTCCATACAATCATTTCTCGAGGCGTTTTTCTTTGATACTGTATAGCAAGAGTGTGAATTCTTTCTCCTACTACAGAAATAGCTTCTTCATGTCCTGAAAAACAACCATACCCCAAAGACTGAACCCCCAAAGATCCAGGAGCACGATATCCCCAATAATTATAGCAATCATCTCCCTCTTTATCCAAGGGGACTCGTTTTCCCCAATCACTCTCTTTTTTGGCAATTCCTACAAGAAAAGCCGTGACTATGTGATCTTGTTCCAAAAGAAAAGGAATCATTTCTTCCATAGGATAGCCTCCAAGCAATACTTCAAGTTCTTTTTGTAAGGCATCTTTTTCTCTATTCTCTTGAGCAAAAAGTAACCACTCTTCTTTTTCTAACCATGCTATCTCTTCTTTCGTTTCAAAAGAAACTACACGCGAAACTTCTTTTTGTAGAAATTCTGGTGAATAAGTAAAAAGTCCATTTTTTTCAAGAACAACCATTTCTTCCTCAAAAGAACCTGTTGCCTGTGTTGCAAAAAGAATCAACCCTAAACAAAAAAAGAAAAAGGCGATTTGAACAACAAAAAATCTCTTCCAAAAACTAAACCTCCGATATATTCTTATAATAGAGCCACGATATGGTTTAAAAACCTTACGTGGCTCACGTAAAACACAATCCCCTTCTTCAGATTGAAGAATCATACAGTAAAATTACTAATAAACCCCCAAAGAATACTTCTCAAACAAAAAAGGCCTTTCTGACCTTTCTTTATTCTTTATTCTCACTACACAATAAAAGATATTAGCACAATCTAGAATAGACGTCAATGGCTATTGTATTTCTAAAGAGAGTCTTCATAAATAATGCTTTTTTTTCGGAAGAACGTTTTTGGTTACTTTTTATTCAAAGTATATTCATAAACACTAAGAAGGGCATCTACACATAAAGCATTTGTATATTCTCTCATCATATATTGATGTCCTGACATACCCAAATTATGAGCAACTTCTTCATTTTCCAAGAGATATTCAACCTTATCGGAAAATTCATTTTTTTTAGTATTAAAATCCCCCGTAAGAAATCCCGTAGCCCCATCGATCACCCTTTCTTGCGATCCTCCTGATCGAACAGCTACTACAGGAAGTTTGGCACACATAGCTTCTGCAACGACTGTAGCACGGAAGTCTTCTTTGGAGACATACACAAAGATATCCCCTGCATCATAATAATGTTTCATTTCGTATTTTGAAACTTCCTCGGTAAAAAAAACACGATTCTGCAAACCTTTTGCTAAAATTTCTGTACGAAAAAACTCCAATAAATCTCCGCCACCAACGCAAAAAAGGTATATGTCTTCTCTCCTTTGAATAAGCGCTAAAAGTGATTGAAAAAGAAATTGTGAATTTTTTTCTTGAGTAATTCTTGAAACAGATAAGAGAACTTTAGCATGAGGAGGTATATCCCATTTTCTTCGTATAGATGCTCCGTTTGCACCTTCAAACATTTTTGGATCTACTCCACTTGGAATAACCACAATATTTTCACTTGGGAAAGCTTGTTCCTCAAGCATTTTTTTCAAAGCTTTTGCAGGAGCAATTATTACAGAAGGTTTCTCTCGGACACCCAATGCTTTTTTAACAGAAATCGTATCGGAAACCGTTTGTATCCAAGGAACATTTTGTCGCAAAGCCCAGTCTTTAGCAACTTTTCCGAGACCATCATATTGTTGTGTATGTACAATATCAACTTCTAAAGAATCAAGTTTATGCGCAACCTGCCAAGAATTCCAAACATATCTTTTTCCAAAAAGCTCCGTTACTCCAAAACGATATATTTGCCCCTCTTGCCTTCCTCCATTTCTTTGAGCAGAGGCAAAAACAAAAACTTTATGCCCACGCATAAGAAGCTCTTCTCTCAAATTTTCTAATCCTCCCGATGAACCTCGGGGATTTGGGTATCGTTTATTCGTGACAAGTGCTATTCGCATATTTTTGCAAAAGAAAATATTTTTTCTTTTCTCTTTTTATTTACTTCTTATTCTGTATTTATTCTATCACACAATCAAAGAATGCGAAATATTATTTGATTTCTCTACAAAGTTCTTTATCTTTCTTTTTCTTCTCCCCTCCTAACACTTCCATGTGAAAGGATTCCACCATCGTTTGGAACATGTTGAAGATGCGGAAGAAGATGCAGAAGACTCTTTTTGGAGTTGTTGTTTTTGTGTCGTTGATGTGGG
>JAGYLL010000044.1 GCA_018401135.1 Candidatus Moraniibacteriota bacterium
TTTTTTCTGTTTACGGAGACGCGGGTACCGGGAAGAGCCGGCTTATTGAAGAGTTCAAGAATTCACTGAATCAGGAGACCATTCAATGTTAATTTTCCAGTTTTTTGGACGATTGTGTGTTATAGAAGAAAAAACTTGTTCGATTTTTCCACTGGAAATAGTAAGGATGCTTACGAGCATCTCATTTTCTTTTGTATGAGAAAGAGCAAGTTTTTCTCCATTGGGAGAAGGAAAAATACCCGTAAGAGAAGAAAGGGGGAAAGTCGTGGTTTCATACGATTCTTTGATAAGAAGTACATTCCAAAATTCTGAAGACTTACCACTTTCTACAACGATAGATTTTTTCCAGGGTTTAAAAGTAGGAGCACTTATTTCTACATCATACGTTCCTGGCCTAAGACCATTTATTTGATTTGCTCCATTAATATAATTAATTCTTTTTTTATCGAGATTTTTTCCGTTTATAGAAATATCAATGCGAGGAGGATTGGATTTTATAGTTATAGATCCAGAATGAATAAATATACCTCTTTCGAAATTATAACGGTAGCCAAAGGCATAGCCAATCAGAATACTTACGGTTATAAGAAAAAGAAGGGAAATAAGAGAAAGAAAAATAATTCTTGTAAGGGGGGAAAAATGAAGTATCATAATAAAAGGTAAAGAAAAAAGTATCTTTATAGAGTATAGCACATTGAGAAGTATTTGTTAGAAAGGATGATGTATCTCGGGTATTGTTTTTGGAAAAAACGAAGGATAGGCTAGAGCAAGACCTTGAGGAGAAATAGCAGTAAATGCTTTGGCTAAAGTTTTTTTTGCTTGTTTTTGAGAGATTCCTCGAGTCGTGAGATAGAAAATAAGATCAGGATTTGGTGGAGAAATGGTAACAGCATGAGAGCAAGAAATATCTTCAGTAAGAATTTCTAAATAAGGTTTGACACTTGCACGAGAAGATTCTTCCAAAAGGAGATGACGACTTTCGAAAGAAGCACCACTTCCTTCGGAGGATTTTTCTAAACGAAGAGTCCCGTTATGCTGGAAAGAGGCATTTTCAGCGACCGTACTTTTTATAAGTACGTGAGAGGATGATCGGGGAGCACTATGACGTTGCTCTGTTACAAAAGAAATATGTTTATTATGAATATTTTCAAATATTCCACAAAGAAGAATATGCGTATCAGGTGCGGTAATTTCAAAAATTATTTTTTCTGCTCGATTTTTGAAGAAATAAAAATAATAGCCAGGTTGATTGATCTGAAAAAGAGTTTGAGGATCTTTGGAAATATCTTTTTGGTATATCATAGATGGGTATTTATCCTACACTTCCTTCCATTTCCATAGCAATGAGTCGATGAAGTTCTATACTATACTCAAGAGGAATTTCTTTGGTAATAGGTTCAATAAATCCATTGACAATCAGTCCTTTGGCTTCGTGTTCTGAAAGACCTCGTGTTTTGAGGTAGTGAAGTTTTTCTTCTCCTATTTTTTCTACAGTAGCTTCGTGTTCAGCTATAGAATTGTGAGTAGCGTTTCTAATATCAGGATAGGTGTCAGATCGTGAAAGAGTATCAAGAATAAGAGCATCACAAGAGGTATACGATTTTGTTTTAGGAGCATTTTTGCCAATAGAAACAATTCCACGGTACGAACTCCTTCCTCCATCTTTGGAAATGGATTTGGAAATAATTTTTGAAGATGTTTCTGGAGCGAGATGAATCATTTTTGCTCCTGTATCTTGGTGTTGGTTTTTTCCAGCAAGGGCAATAGAAAGAACTTCTCCTCGCGATCCTTTCCCTGCAAGAATAACACAAGGATATTTCATCGTTACTCCCGATCCAATATTGCAATCAACCCACTCCACAAGAGCATTTTCCTCAGCTTTTGCTCTTTTGGTCACAAGATTATATATATTATTACTCCAGTTTTGAACAGTAGTGTAGCGAACATGGGAACCTTCGTGGGCAAAAATTTCAACGACAGCACTATGAAGAGACTGTGTTCGATAGATGGGAGCAGTACAGCCTTCTATATAGTGAAGTGAAGAGTTTTTCTCTGCGATAATAAGAGTTCTTTCGAATTGACCAAAAGACTCTGCATTGATACGAAAATAGGCTTGAAGGGGGAGTTTTATGTGTACGCCTTCAGGGACATAGACAAAAGATCCACCAGACCATACAGCACTATTGAGAGAGGCAAATTTATTATCATTTGGAGGGATGAGTTTCCCAAAATATTTTTTGACAATATCAGGATATTTTGTAAGGGCGGTGTCCATATCACAAAAAATTACTCCTTGTTGAGAAAGTTCTTTGTGTATACTTTCGTAGACCACTTCAGACTCGTACTGGGCACTTACCCCAGCGAGAAAATTTTTCTCAGCTTCAGGAACGCCGATGCGATCGTAGGTCGTTCGAATTTCTTCTGGAAGGTCTTTCCATGATTGTAGAGAATTTTGGGTTGCACGGAGAAAATAGGTTATATTCGAAAAATCGATTAATGAAAGGTCTGGACCCCAAGAAGGAAGCGGACGTTTCGTAAAATATTCATAAGCTTTGATTCGAAATTCTTTCATCCAAACAGGCTCGTTTTTGTAGTCTGAAATTTGGGCAACAATTTCTGGAGAAATGCCTTTGGGAGTTTTTTTGATAGATCGTTCTGGCATAGAAAAGCCGAATTTATAATCAAAAGACGTTTCTTCTCTTTGCTTTTTCTTACTAAGAGGTTTTTTCATATATTTTTGTAGCCTTCTTTTTCAATAGTTTCCAAAAGAGTACAATCTCCTTCAGCAACAAAAACACCTTGTTTAAGTATAAGAACGGTATCAACTTGAACACTTCGTGCAAAAGAAGGTCTGTGGGTGATAATAATAGGTGTTTTCTTTGGAGATTTTTGACTGAGGAGAAACGTACTCATAACCTTGAGAGCATCGATATCAACTCCTGTATCTATTTCATCAAGAATACTACAAGAAGGATTGAGAATTGCCATTTGAAGAAGCTCCATTTTTTTCCTTTCTCCTCCAGAAAAACCATCATTAAGTGATCGAGAAAGGAGTTCTTTGGGTATATGAAGTTTTTCGGCATAGGCTTCTATAGCGTGTTTGAGTTCGAGTGCAGGAATTTTTCCGTGAAGAGCGGTTCGCAACATACTAAAAACCGTTATACCTGAGAGATCAGGAGGAGACTGAAAAGAAACAAAAAGGCCTTTCTGTGCTCGTTTGTGAGGCTCAATCGTAGTAATTTTTTCTGTACCGAGAAATGCTTGGGATGAGGGATCGAGTATAAAATTTTTCGATCCAGAAAGGGAGAGTGCAAAGGTCGACTTTCCCGATCCATTTGGTCCCATAATGGCATAGGTTTTCCCTGGTGTGAAAGAATAGGTAATATTCTGAAGAATATTTTTTTTCTCTGAGAAAACAGTATAATTTTTGAGCGTGAGCATAGAAACATTGTTATTGGTGATCGATAATATTTTGAAGAGTAATGGTATTGAGATACGTGTCGATACCTTTGTTTATTTGATGCCAACTATCTTTGGTTTGACAGAGTTTTTCTCGAGGACAAGAAGTCTCTCCAAGACAGGGAATATTAAAAAAAGGACCTTCTAATTCAGAGAAAATATCAGAAAGTGAAATGTTTTGAGGTTTATGTGTAAGCATATACCCACCTTTTATACCTCTTTGAGAAACGACAAATCCTGATTGCCGTAGAGATTGAAATATTTTTCCCAAATACGGAAGGGGTATATTTTCGGCACGAGCAATTTCTTTGGCACTCATAGGAAGGGGACTGCTCGCAAGTCGAGTAAGTGCTTTGAGTCCGTAGTACGTCTTAGCTGAGATTTTCATAGACTTTTTGTAAATAAGACAAAACAAGTCGTATTTTATAGAAAGGTTGTGTTTTTGTCAATACAAAGAACGTAAAATCATACGGAGAAAGTTTTTATAGAGAGAATATGGCTAAACTTGACATATATCCTTAGAGAGAGATACTGAGAGAGGTTTTTATTATAAAGAGGGCTAGGTTATGGCAACATTTTCTCTTCAAGAATTGCGAGATGAAGAATCAGTTGCTCGTGCACAAGAAGAGGGTAATTTGGAAACGATCTATGGCCAAGCCCCTGAAGAAACACCACTAGAAGAGCAAACAGTTCTTTTTTTGCTTGCCAAAATGGCAGAGGGGCAAAAATATAAAGCGTAGATATTATAAAAAGGCTCATCCCAAAGGGAGAGCCTTTTTTAATTTTTAATGTAAAAACATTTTTCTCACAATTTTTTTACCCTTATG
>JAGYLL010000045.1 GCA_018401135.1 Candidatus Moraniibacteriota bacterium
TGATAGATTTTTTCTGAAAATAATCAGTTAAATATCTGACATTATAGAAAGCAAGAGCTGTTTTTCCACTTCCTTGGGTGTGCCAAATAATTCCTTTTTTAATTCCTTTCTCTAATGTGTTTTCAATAGCTTTTGTCGCAAAAAATTGCGGATATCTCATAATGTGTTTTTCAAGTCCGTCATGTTCTTTGACGTAAGCAATTCCATATCGGAGAAACATTGCAAATCTCTCTAGACTAAAAAGAGAGGTGAGTATTTTATTTGTCGGAGTATATGGATCTTTGTTTGTTGCAAATTCTGGACTATGTTTGATGACATTGAGATTATTATCTTTGAGAACAAAGTTTTCTACTTCCTCATCTTCTGATCGTAAAAGTTTTTCACTATCTAAAATTTCTACATTTCTATCTTCTTTGAAAGCATTAAAAATTGCTTTGTTGTGAGATGTGCTTGAATAAAAAGCTCCTTCTATTTGTCCGATAGACTCTGAGTCGTATTCCATATTATTGGAAAATACAAGCATTTGAGTCAGATTGATAAATTTTCTAAACTTTTTATTTTGAAAACGGGCATTGATTCTGTTTCTTTCTGCCAAAATTCCTTCTTTGTTGTTTGGTTTTTTGACTTCAATGAAAGCAAGTGGCATCCCATTTATAAGGAGTGTTATATCAGGTCGAAATTCATCATCTCCATTTTTACAAGTAAGCTCAGTAACTACATGAAAAGAGTTATTTTGAAAATTTTCAAAATCAATGAGCTTTATCTCATTTTTGAGAAGCATTTCATAAAATTCTTTTCCAAGATCTTCATTATCAAGAATAAGGCTTATTTTGTCATAGAGTCTTTGTATATCTTCTTTCTCTATTCCAGTATTAACCTTTTGAATGCTATCAAAAAATATATCCGTAAAGATATTTGTTTCAATGTCCCATTTTGCATTTTTCAAAGAGATATATGTGTATCCCATTCTGCAAAGATGCAATATTGCTGGGATTTTTACTCTTGTGTCTTCATTGTGTGCCATAAAAATTCATTGGTTTTATAGTTCTTTCCTCTATCCTACTCCTCTCCCAAGCCAAAATCAAGATGAAAATTGTTTATTTTCAAAGGATTTTTTTCTGTACCGAGAAAAAATATATGAGCGTTTTTGCCCAAAAAAAGCCAAAATAAAACTCTATCTATTCCTCGAATTTTGCAATCTCGGCTCGAGGAAGTCCCTCGCAATACGTGGAAAAGGATGAGATCTCGATCGAAAGAGGCTTCTTTTCAGATGACTTTTTTAGTTCTTTTTCAGTGGCACTATCCACATCAGACAATACGATAGCATAATCACCTTCGGAAAAATAATCAGGATAAAAATTCTGTATCTCTCCGGGTAAATCGTCATAAGAATCTGCAGAGAGAACAAATGCCCAGCTATAGCTCACATAGTCTCGGACATATGCATACCATCCTCGAAGTTTTTGCACTCCTTCATAACGTAATTCCTCACATGAGGAAAATAGAGGAGATGAAGTAAGTTTCCAGTTACGGATCACCCTGTCTATCCGATTACCTTCTCGAAAATATGCCGTATCTGTTTGCGCATCCCAACTTTCTCCTTCGACGAGATGAAAGGATGGATCATATATACCCAAATCCGTATCTCCATAAAATATACGCCTCTTATCACTCACATATCCTCGTCCTAATATCTCAAATTCTTCTCCATTCATCAAAAAAGGAGAGATGCCCTTCTCCCTAATCTCATTCAGGTATTCATACGATGTTTCTTGTATGGCAAGATAGTACGCATTTCTTCCATCCCATGCATACATACTATCGCCCAAGATCTGAATAGTATTAGGATTTGCTCCTCTGAGTACATACTGTTTATAAAATACTTTGGTATCGTCTCGCCCCGTATCTGCATCAATAACAGCAAATGTTTGAGTATTCACGTCTTGAAGTTGTTCGTTTTTATAATACACACCTTTTTCATCACGAATAAACCAACCCCCTAACTCCTCAAAGGGTTGCTCCAAAAGCCCCAATTTGTATCCATCAAAATAATGGAAACCTCCCCACCTTTTAAATCCATAGGGAAATTCAGGATCTATTGTAATTTCTCTACCATCTTGATAGGCTCTGTCTTTGTCTCGAATGATATTATGCTCTACGTCCAAAATAACAAATGTTTCTGGGTCGATATCGACAAGTATCTCCCCACGAAGGAATATATGATTTCCATCCCGAGTATAATCGTCGTAAATAACTTCAAATGTGGAAGGATCAGCTTCGGGAATAGGTGTGTGAAAAAAATATACATGCTCTGAGTCCAGGGCATATCGATTACTAAGAACACGAAAAGAATTTGGGTTTGCAAAATTGATGACCTTATCTTTATAGAAAAGATGCTTTTTGTCGCACGCGAAATCATTCTCAAGAATTTGGAACGTACGGGGATGTGCCTCTTCTACAATCTCGTCGAGATAATACACATACATAAGATCTTTGCGGTAGCCCTGTCCAAGATCAAGTATTGGTGAGAAAAAATGTCCATACACCTCATAAGCAACAAAAGTACAAAAAAAGAAACCCGCCAAAACAATAGCAAGATAACTCAATCGTGATCTAGTATTAGATATCGCTGTACGATTCTGTTTGTTCATATCTTCTTTCCTCTATCCCCTATCCTACTCCTCCCCCAAGCCAAAATCAAGATAAAAAGCTATTTTTTTCTTTTGTTGTTTTTCATTTTTGAGATGAGTGTGGGAGGCTTTTTCTTTGGGAGGAAATTTTTACCCGTAATGACTGATCTTCCTGTTTTTTGTTCGAGTGCTTTACGTGCATCTTTAGCAATTTTTCCACCTTTTTTGGCGGGAATTTTGTTTTCTTCCAAGCCTTTTGTTTCATCTGTTTCGGCGATCCTTCTCGTGGAGAGCTCCGCAAGCGCAGTAAAGATCAATTCTTCTTCGCTCATATGGTCACGGAGGTTTTGAGTTTTGAGCCCTTTGAGATTTTTATGTGCTTTTACGGAGAGTTCACTCCATTCTTGATGAATGATATTGGTGAGGATTGCGAATTCCTCGCCCTTCTTCACGCCACTTTCTGCCCAATAATCCGTGAGTTTATTCCTCGTTTCCTGTCCCATCATCCGTTGTTGTATCCATTTTTCACTTCTGCCTTGTTTTTGCCAATACCCACGCGATCTATTCAAAGCAATTTCAGGATCATTCATTTCTTGCATCCGTTCATAGCCAACTTTGGCAAGCCAGAGTTTGATCGGCTCGGCTTTTTTGCTTGGTACGGATTGTATCAAGCGAAGGAGTGTCTCGACATCAGCCACATCGGTCAAATATTTTTTACCGTCACTCGCTTCCAATTTCAGTCGCTGACAATGTGTCAGCGACTCATTTCCTTCTTCTCTCAGACGTTGAGCAAGTTTATTCCAGTAGTTTCTTGCCTTTTGATAATCATTTTGTTCGGTCAAAACAGCGACAATATCAATCACCGAAAAATACCACTTTTCCTTTTTGTCATCCCATACTCGACGAACTTTTTTCCCTTCAAAAATAGCAATCTGCTTTTTCTTTTTGTTCATATAAGAAAGGTACATATTATGACTTATAGTTCTTTCCCTCATCCTACTCCTCCCCCAAGCCAAAATCAAGATAAAAATCTATTTTTTTCTGATGCCTCCTCATTCCTCCCCTATCTTTTATTCTCATTCAAAGAAAACAAAATATAAAATATTCATCAAAAAAAATTGACAGAGAAAACAATTTTTATTATTATATTTAGTATATGATAAGAAAAAAAATACTCTTGCACATTGAATTTATAATAATGCTTATACTTATTGGCACAGGATTAACTTTTATTTTTTTCAACGTATTTGATAGTTCCTTTCAAAAGTCAGATATAGAAACACCGCCATCATCAAACACACAAACTCAGATGCCTGTTGTTTTTGAAGGTGAAGATGGGAAAAAGTATATGAGTCTTCCTGATCCCAATGAAATGCAGGATGATGGCTCGGTATATGAAATAAAAAATGGGGAAGTAAGAAAACTTTCGCAAGAAGAAGCTGAGAAAGAAGGAAGCTTTTCTTATTACGAACAAAGTTTACTTGAAAAAAGCATGGGCGATCCATGTAGTTTCATAAGACAATCAAATCTCCCTTACACAGCAGATGAATTAGCAGAGGATTTACAATCTGAAGAATTTGCCAGAATTAAAGACGAAAAAGCGTACTGTGCAGCTAAAA
>JAGYLL010000046.1 GCA_018401135.1 Candidatus Moraniibacteriota bacterium
GAAGATGTAATTTCTTATCAGACATATACTTGTATTTAGTATATCACATTTTTTTATTGGTTGCGTATTTTTGTGTTTTTGGGTATACTAGTATCAGTATTAAGTAGTATATAGGTATTTTGATTAAAATTATAGAGTATGGAAATGGATGTCTTTGCAGAGTTGTTTGGTTCTAAAGAAAAAGCACGGCTTATTCGGTTCTTTCTTTTTAATACTCAAATGACGGTTTCAGTTTCGGAATTAGCAAAAAAGAATAAATTGCAGGTCACAGAGACTCGAAAAGCACTACGGTCTTTATTAAAAATAGATTTCGTTCGAGAGAAGACAAAAAAAAATAAAAAGCAGTATTCTTTGCATTTGGAATTTCCCTATATTTCTCAACTTCATCACCTTATCTCTGCGTCTAACACCTTGGAGCAGTGCAAAAACCTTTCTCGCTTGAGACGATCTCCAGCAGTAAAGTTTGCTGCGGTAAGTGGTTTATTCACCGATAGCCAGAAATCAGTAGTAGATCTTCTCATTGTAGTAAGTGATGTTCGACGTGCAAAGATTGATAAATCTATCGAATATATAGAAGCAGAAGTGGGAAAGGAAATTCGTTATGCTCTTTTAGATGTTGAAGAATTCAAATATCGTATGGAGATGCTTGATCGTTTTTTGAAAGATTTTTTCGAGGGAAAATATGAAGAAATAGTAAATAGAATGCCTGCTCTTCCAAGAGTTATCCAATCATTACAAAAAAAATGAGCCATGATATATCAAAAGAAAATGAAGAGTTATTGTCTTTAGGTCAGTATGTTCAGAACCATTTTTTTCAATGGATGTTTTTGTTTTCTTTTGTTGTGCATAGCTTAATTTGGATTCTCTTACTCTACTTTATCCGTCCTTCAGAGATTCCAATACTTCTTCGTTATAATGTTTATTTAGGTCTAGATCTTACATATGTTGTTTCTTGGTATGAGGCATATGGCATACCTTTATTTGCACTTTTTCTCCTTTTTATTAATGTTTTTCTTGCTTTTTCTTTCTTTCGAAAAAAAGATTATTTTGCTTCTTATATACTTCTTTTGGGAGGTATTTTTATTCAAGTAACGGCTCTCATCTCTGTTATTGCTATTGTGCTGATAAATACATAAAACTCTATGAAATCAAAAAATTTTTCTTTTCCTAATCCCAAGACGGAAGATATCGAGGAACGATTTATCCAAAGATTTTTTGAGATGCTTCCAGGAATATGCACATGGAGTATTCTTATAGGAACCATTGTCTTTTCTTTTTTTCTTCCTGTTTGGGTTGCAGTTTTTGTTATTGCCTTTGATATGTATTGGGTGTATAAAAGTTTTTTTGTTTCTTCATATACACTTGCTGCCTATAGACGTCTTCGGCAAGGACTGTCTGTCAATTGGTATGCTCTTTTTTTGGATATGGACAATCTAGAAGATTCTCTCCAACGAAGAAAAAAAATTTTTCTAAAAAACTGTTCGGAAAAAAAATATTGGTACGAAAGATTTTTTGGAAAAAATTCGCACATTTGTCGTGTGCAGAAAAACGAGATTGATCTTTTAGAAAATATCAATATTTCTCAAGAAAAAATAATCAAAGGTCGTGACATTATTAATGTTGTTATGTTTCCTACAGCTACAGAAGGTCCTGAAATAATCGAACCAGCCATAGAGGCTATCAAAGCAAGTTCTTTTCCAAATGATCAGATTATTATTCTTTTGGCAACAGAGGAAAATGAGGAAAAAGAAAAACGAGATTATAAAGTTAAAATATTGAGAGAAAAATTTCAAGGTGTTTTTTTTGATTTTCTCGTTACAACACACAAAGTAAAGAATGATGAAATGAAATGCAAGGCATCTAATACAACGTATGCCGTTAAAGAACTTCGTGTTTATCTGGACGATAAGTCTATAGACTATACGAGGGTTATTCTTTCTAATTTTGATTGTGATACGGTCTGTCATCCACAATATCTCTCAGCACTAGCCTTTCTCTATGCTACCGAAGAAAATCGATTACGTTTCGCTTATCAACCTCTCCCTATGTACAATAATAATATTTGGGATACCAATGCTTTTGTTCGAGTTGTCGTTTTTAATTCGACTTTTTGGCATATGTTTCAGAGTACGAGATCGCATATGGTAACTTTCTCTTCTCATAGCGAACCCCTTGATACCATTATTCGTTTGAACTATTGGCCCGTCAATATGATTAGTGAGGATTCTATTATTTATTGGAAAGGATTTTCTCATTTTCATGGTAAATATAGGACAAAAATTGTTCCCTTACCTGTTTCTATGGATGCTGCTTTAGCGAGTACCTATTGGGAAACATTACTCAATCAATATAAGCAGCTTAGGAGGTGGGCATACGGAGCAGAAAATATTCCTGTTGTTATGAGGGCATTACTTCCTGATAAAAAAATATCTTTTTATCGAAAAATGCAGGTTTTGCTTGAACTTGTGGAAGGACATGTCCTATGGGCGATTGCACCTATTATTTTGGGATTTGTTGGTTGGATGCCATTACTTTTTGGGGGAGCTGAATTTAAGGAGGGTGTTTTGGCTCACAACCTTCCTTTTATTACAAGTTATCTTATGACGATAGCTATGGGCGGTCTTTTGATTATTGCTGGGATGAATTTTCTTCTTCTTCCCCCTAAACCAAAAAGATATTCTCGATGGAGGTATGTTAATCTTACGTTGCAGTGGTTCCTTGTTCCTCTTATGGCACCTTTTATTATTGCACTCCCCGCTATTGATGCTCAAACGAGACTTTTATTTGGAAAATATTTCGGATCTTTTTGGGTTACAGAAAAAATTCGAAAAACCGATAAAGTGTTGAAAACATAGCGTGATTATATCTGTGAAAGGATTTGGTATGCCTGAATATTATTTTATTTTTCTTTTCTTTACTTCGTGTATCATCTCTCTTTTCTTTTTTTGGATAGTATTAGAAATAGTTTCTTCGAAAAAATTTTCTGGTTGGAGATATCGAGATGAAAAGAGAAAAGAGAAAAAAAATATTATCCGTTGGGGAGGTGTTCTCTCTGTTGGTATTTTTTTGCTCTGTATTGTAGGAAATCCGTATTTAGTTCTTACGAATGATATACTATGGCTTCTTCTCGGATGCTTTCTTTTTCTTTTGATTGGATGGTGGGATGATTTCTATCCTCTGGATTGGAAATGGCAATTATTATGGCAACTTTGCATCATTTCTTGTATTGTTTTTTTTGCAGATATAAGCATTGAAAGTGTACCAAATCCTTTTGGCACAGAGAGATGGATCTTTTCTCACCAATGGCTTTTTCTGGGATCTTTAGGTGCTATTGTATGGTTTATTTTTATAATAAATGCTCTTAACTGGATAGACGGTATTGATGGACTAGCGCCAGGCATCGTCGTTGTAGCATCACTCGCTCTGGGTTTAGTAGCTCTTCGACCAGAAGTTTTTCAACCTCCTGTAGCTATTATCTCGTTTATTTTTGCAGGAACCTTCTTTGCTTTGTGGCTTTTTAATATTTTCCCTGCTCGATTTTTTATGGGAACATCTGGTGTTTATGTGGCTGGTTTTGTTTTGGCATATCTTTCTCTTTTTGCTGGAGCAAAAATAGCAACAGCATTTCTCGTTCTTTCTCTCCCTTTGCTTGATATGCTTCGTGTTCTATTTTGGCGATATTTTTCAAAACGTTCTCTTACTCATCCTGATACAAATCATATACATCACACACTCCTTTCTTTTGGTTGGAGTGTTCGAAATGTAAGCTTTACTTTACTTTTTTTTGCTTCTTCTTTGGGATTAGTGACTCTCTTTGGATACACAAAAGAAAAAATACTCGCCTTTCTTTTTGTGACTTTATTTTTCGTATGGTTTATGTGGTTAGAATATGAGAAAAAAAGAAAAATTTAGTTTTTTTGGCAAAATATTTACTTAAAAAAATTTTTTTAAAAGTCAAACTCCTCAA
>JAGYLL010000047.1 GCA_018401135.1 Candidatus Moraniibacteriota bacterium
GTTCCTTTTCTCTTTCGACAATAAATCGTAGGGCAACGGATTGTACTCGACCAGCAGAAAGTCCTCTTCTAATTTTTTTCCAAAGAAAAGGAGAGAGTTCATATCCAACGAGACGGTCAAGTACTCGTCGAGCTTGCTGAGCATCTACGAGATGGATATCAATTTCTCTTGGATTTTCTAGTGCTTTTTTAATAGCAGATTTTGTAATTTCATGAAAGACAATTCGTTTGTACGAGAGAGGTTTTTTTATTTTTGCAGATTTTGCTTGAGATTTCTTCTTGGCGTTTTCTTTGAGAATATGCCAAATATGCCATGAAATAGCCTCTCCTTCACGGTCTTCATCACTTGCAAGAATTATTTCATCGCTTTTTTCTGCAAGTTTTTTTAGCTCGGTAACGTTTTTTTGACGATCTTTGGCGATGATGTATTTGGGAGTAAAATTATTCTCTATATCAATTCCCATAGAACTTTTGGGGAGATCACGCATATGACCGAAAGAGGAGGTGACTGTATATTCAGAAGGAAGAAATTTTTTAATAGTCTTTGCTTTGGTAGGGGACTCTACGATGAGGAGTTTTTTCATACAAATAGGTTATGGGAAAATAATAAGGGAACACTAGTAGGCTTTTCTATATAAACCATTCCCCATATCCTTTATACAACCGTTCATTTCAAGCATTGTCAAGTGTATGGACAGTTGATGTGCTTCTAGTTGTGAAATATTGAGGATTTCTTGACGACTTTTGGGACCATCTTCTAAAGATTGTACAATAAGACGCTCTCCATGAGAAAGATCTTGTGGAAGAGTTACAGGATTTGAAAAAGAAAGGGTTTCTTGGAGATTAAGGGTTTCTATAATATCTTTTACACACGTTATCAGAGAAGCTCCTGAGCGAATAAGTTTATGAGGACCTTCAGAGAGTTTTGAAAAAACAGAGCCCGGTACGGCAAAAACTTCTCTATTATAATCAAGGGCAAGTCGAGCGGTGATAAGTGTGCCAGAGATATGAGTAGCTTCTATGACGACGAGTGCTTGAGATATTCCTGCTATGATACGATTTCTTGCTGGAAATGTCCCAGGTGAAGCTTCTGTATAAGGAGGAAATTCACTTACGATACAGCCTCCCGAAAGAACAATTTGTTTCATAAGAGAAAAATGACTTTTCGGTGCGATACAAGAATCTGCAAGACCATTGCCTAAAACAGCAATAGTGCGACCTTTTCCTTCTAGGGTTCCTCGATGAGAATCTCCATCTAATCCCAATGCCATACCGCTTACCGTGGGTATTCCCGCAAAAGCAAGTTCTCGTCCGAGAGACCGAGCGATATCTATACCATATCGAGTGGGTCTTCTTGTTCCCACGAGAGCTATAGGATTTTTTTCGACAAGAGTTTGAAGAGAGCCTCTTGCATAGAGAAGAGGTGGTGCATCAGGAATTTCTCTCAAAAGAGGTGGGTAGAAGTCGTCCTTTTCGGAAACGAGATCTATTTCATAACGAGTAAGTTCCTCGGGTAAAATATTTTCATCAAATGTTTGGAGAGCGTTTTTGAGGAGGAGTTGTTTTTTTTCGGGAAGAGGAGAATTTTCTATGAGAGTGCGTACTATAGAAAGGGGAGTATCATTTTGTAGAGACTGAGAAAAAGAGCGAAGAGCCTTACTTCCTATCCCTGGTGTTTTTAAGAGGTGATGGAGAATGAGATTTTTTCGCAAATACATAAAACAAGTATAGCATAGTATTTTTTATATAAATACTTGAAGAATGCTTTATTCTATGGTACCGTAGAAAGAGAAATATTTTTAAAGCTCTCTTATGAAAAGAAGTATTGCAACTATTGTTGGTTTTACCGATAAGATGATTTCTCTCATTATTCTCCTTACTATTTTCATCGTTATCTTTTTTTCTGGTTTGGAGTTTTATAAACTCTATGTTCATTTTTCTGATATTCAGGCAGAAGATGTTTTGCACTCTATAGCTCTGACTATTGTTTTTGTTAAGGCCTATAGAATGCTTCTTTATTATCTCCGATGCCATCATATAAGTGTAAAATATATTGTAGAAATATCTATCATTGCTCCAGCAGTAGAGCTTATATTTGCTTCAGAAAACAGACCATTTGAAATAAATGTACTCTTTGCTTTTTTCAGCGTTGCTATGCTTTTGATATATCTTATATTTTATAAACAAATCGATTCTCTTAATGACGAGTGTCTCCATAAATCCGAATAGTTTTTCAAAAGCGTGTGAGAAAGAGTCTCTTTATTAAAAATCGCTACATTTTTTTTGGTATTTTTTGGGGAGGACTTTTTTTGGGGAGTTATCTTTTTTTCTTTCATCAAAAACCGCAGGACTTGTACTTACTAGAAGAAAAAGTGATGCGTGAAGAGGAGGGAGTTGATCGCATGGAAGAAGAGACTGAAAAGTATATTCTTTTGGAAGAGAAACAAGAGATGGTTTTTACTTCTCCTCTGGATAATCCGAAAGAGCGCATCAACAAAAAGCCTTTTGGTATATGGATAGATCCTCAAAATTCTCCTATTTTCCCAGAAAGGTTTTCAGGATATCATACGGGAGTTGATTTTGAGATATTTTCAGGAGAGGAAGATAAAGATATTGAGGTCAAGGCTATGTGCTCGGGAGAGATTTTTTTCCTACAAACAGTAAATGGCTATGGTGGCGTGATACTTCAGAAATGTTTTTATGAGGAGCAGTCTATAATAGTTTTGTATGGGCATATAGACAAAGATCGCGTTCGTTTTTCATTGGGTGATCAGGTAAAAATGGGAACGACACTTGGATTTCTTGGGCAAGGAGGTTCAGAAGAAACTGATGGGGAGAGAAAGCATCTTCATTTGGGAGTTATCAAGGGGGAGAAAGAAAATTTTTTGGGCTATGTAAGAGCTGAGACACTTTTAGATCAGTGGATAGATCCTTGTGAATTAATCTGTTCTCTCTAAAAATTTTTATAGAAAAAATGCTTACGATTTTATTTGGAGATTACAAAAAGAAAATCAAAAATCATAGAAAGAAAGGTGTCTTTCTTTTTCTTCTTGGGAGCCTTTTTATTTTTGGAGGAGTATATGTATATTTCCAAAAAGAAAAAGAACAATGTGATGCGTTTGTCCGTTTTGATGAAATTGTTTTATGTGTAGAAATTGCAGATACAGAGCAGGAGAAAGCGCGAGGACTTTCTTTTCGAAAAGATTTAGAGAAAAATACGGGAATGCTTTTTATTTTTGACGAAGGGACATCTCCTTATATGTGGATGAAAGATATGGAATTTGCTTTAGATTTTATTTGGATGAATTCTGGGGGTGTAGTGGTGGATATAGATGAAAACATAACACCTAATACCTATCCGCAAACAGTAAGTGCTCCTGTTGCAACTCCTTTTGTTTTGGAGGTTTCTGCTGGCGTTGTAAAAGAATATGGCATAGAAAAAAATATGAAAATGATTTTTTTAGAAGAAGAATAAAGACTTGATAGAATGTGGTATTTAGTGCATAATAAAAAAAGAGGATTTTTCTTAAAAAATAAAAATATTTTTGTGACGGTATTTACATCCTTGTATCAAAAATTTCCTTTGTATTTTTTCGGTATCTTTT
>JAGYLL010000048.1 GCA_018401135.1 Candidatus Moraniibacteriota bacterium
ATTTGACGAGCTGAGAGTGTGGCAAGAGAGATGTGAGAATGCAATTTTCTCACCAAAAGACAGAAAAAGAGAAAAAGAATGTAGTACACGGGAGTATTTGTAAATTTTGTGTATGGGGAAGAAAAACTTTTTTTACGGTGTTCTTATTGGAGGAGTTATTCTAGGAACTTTGTTTCTTTATACTGCTCATAGTTTTATACAAAGGCAAAATGATGAGGGAAATACTGTTTTTCAAGAAACTGGGGGAGGGGAGAATTTGGTTTTTAATAGGCAAGAAGATGTTTTGGCACAAAAAGATTCTCCGATACAAGAAGAGTTTCTCGTAGAAGAAGAGCCCGTGTCTGTAATATTTAGAGATCAAAATGTTCCTTTTGCTGTACAAGCTCCTGGAGGTTTGTGGGAAAATCCTCGTTATCAAGATGGATGCGAAGAAGTATCTCTTTTGATGGCTTTTTCGTGGTTGGGAGGAAAAGAGATAGAAAATTCCACACTTGATTTAGATACAATTTCTTATGCGATGGAAGAAAGACTGGGAACGTTTTACGATACTTCGATAGAAGATACGTTTTTGTTTGCATACGAATATTTAGAAGGAGAAAATGTTTTTTTGAAAAAAGATGTTACGAAAGATGATATTATCAAAGAACTTATGGAAGGACATATAGTAGCTCTTACGGTAAATGGACAAAAATTACACAATCCTCATTTTACTTCACCTGGACCACTCTACCATATGATTATTATTCGTGGCTATGATCCTGAGACCGAAGAATTTATCGCTAATGATCCAGGGACACAATATGGAAAAGGATATCGGTATCAAGAAGATCTTCTTTTTTTTGCTATGCACAATTACAAAACAGGAAAAAAAAACACGATCTATCCAGATGAAAAAAGTATGATTGTTTTTCAAAGAGAGGGAGAAAGTATATAAATCGATGTATAATCAATAGAATGCTATACTAGAAAAGTATAAATAATGTATTGAATATTTTTATAGTATGAAAATAGTAAGTAAATCACTTGTAGCGATACTTTTTGGAGGAGTTATTGTGGTAAATTATCTTGCCAATGCTTTACCTCTCAATGATAGAAATACGGGGGAAATTTCTGATGCGTATCAAAATCTTTTCGCACCAGCTGGACTAACCTTTTCAATTTGGGGACTCATCTATCTCCTTTTGTTTGTCTATATAGTATACCAATTTGGGTTTTTTGATAGAAAAAATAGTGCTAAAAGAAACGGTCTTATTGATAAGATACATATCTATTTTACTATTAACTTAATTGCCAATATAGCGTGGATTTTTGCTTGGCACTATGATTATATATTTGCCTCTGTGTTTATTATGCTAGTGCTTTTGTTTACGTTGATAAAAATTGCTGATATAAATCGAGAGGAGACATTTTCTGGTTTGGAAAAACTGTATATCCGTTTACCTTTTAGTGTGTATTTCGGTTGGATTACGGTGGCAACCATTGCCAATGTTACTGTTTTTTTGGTAAGTATTTCTTGGACAGGATTTGGCATTGCAGAATATGTTTGGACAAGCATTATTCTTTTGGTGGGGGCTTTGATTGGAATCATGAGAATGCTTAAAGATAAAGATATAGCATACGGACTTGTTTTTGTTTGGGCATACGTGGGAATACTTATCAAGCATATCTCCGATCAGGGCTTAAGGACAGTATCCAAGTGTTATAGTAACTGTTCTTATATGTCGCCGGGCGGTCGATTTTGCTGTGTACATTCTTTGAGGCGAGACTTTTCCTCCATAAAAGAAATAATAATTTTCAAAAAAGAATATGAAGAAAAAAATAGTTATAATCATTGCGATATTTTTTGTTTTTAGTATCGGTGCTTTTCTTTTTGTTTCTCGTGAGGAGGAGGTATCTCAAAAAGATCAAGAAGTACTTCAAAAGACATTGGATATTTCTACGTCATACACAGCTCTTCGATATAAAACAGATACTATTTTGATAGGAGCGAGAGAATACTCATCGTATCAAGTGTGGCAGGAAGAAATGAATAATATTAAGACACAATGGCTTGATATGGAAAGAGAAGCTTTGGAGCTTGAGCGTATAGCCAATGAAATGGCAGGAGAAACGGTGGGTATAAAGATAATACAAAGCACCTTGGCCTATGATAAACAAGAAATATCTACTATTTTTGATAAAGCGCCAGCTGGAAAAAAAATAGCAACTCTGGCTAAACACTTAGGAGTGGATGCTAAAAAAGCGTACGCGATTCTTACTCAAGATCAGGCACAAGTAGAGGCTGATGCATGGAATGAAGCGGGGGATACGTTTAAAAAATTAGAAATAACGGCTGTTGCTATAAAAGATGTATGTAAAGTAGCTACCTTTGTTGGAACGATTGCTTTAACTGGGGGAACGTCAGCTCTTGCCACAGGATCTACCTTGAGCAAAGTAGCTGTAGTTGTTTCTGGAGCAGACCTTACTTTGGAAGTTACTGATGACGCAGCAAAAATTGCCTTGGGAGATAAAAATAAAATATCTGCGGTTGTTGGGAAAGTAAAAGAGGTCACAGAACCAGTTTCAGCCATTTTGATGATTTCAACTTTACCAAATAATCTCACAAAAACCATCGAAAAATTGGGAGCAGTAACTTTTGGGGCTGAGCAGCTTAATTCAACTGTACAAGAAGGTAAAGTAATTGGCATAAAACTTCCTTCTCCTGGAAGTTCATCATCTTCAAAGAATATGACGGTTTCCGTTTTGGAAAATCAGGAGGTTGAAGAGTGGGTATCTAGCGAAGGGGGGAGTTTGGAAAGTCAAACAGAAAAAGATATTGCGGATATATTGGACTTTGATGGAGCTGGAGAGATAAATGAGGAAAAGGTGAGAGAAGAAGAAACATCTTCTGTTGTGCAACAGGATAGTGAAGATACTTTAGAACCATCTCAATCAGGAGATAATGAATCTATCGTGGGAATATGGAAGGGTATTTTGAGTTTTACGCAAAGTTCGGAAGCCGAAGAACAAGCGATAGATTTCGTTTTAGAAATACAAGAAGAGGGTGCAATTGCAGGAGAAGCGGGAGAAGCATATGATTCTTGGGAACTGATTGATGGAAATATATTGAGACTTACTTTGTCTTCTGAAGATGGCGGGGGCTATGATGAATTTCGTCTTAGTGGCAACAGTCTGACGTATGTAAAACGAGCAGGAATAAATTCTGAAGGAGTGTGGCAAGAAGATCATGCCGAATCCGATTTTTTTGGTGGTAAATTTATACAAATACATCTAACAAAACAATAGAATATCGTATATGTTTACTTTTGGGTTTTTGTGATTTTTGAAAGGAGATTTTTGGGTCTATTGCAAAAAAATGGTTGCTAAAAATCAAATTTTATTCTTTCAAAGAGATATGAAACTAGCTTTTTATTCTTAATGATTATGAACAGAACGATGAAAAAAAACTGTTCAAAATGTAAATCTAGAAACGTAAAAAAGAATTGACGAAGAAAGTTGTTCTCATTGCTGAAGTTATCTTCTTCGGAAGAGGCT
>JAGYLL010000049.1 GCA_018401135.1 Candidatus Moraniibacteriota bacterium
AAAAGAAGAAAAAAAATAATATTTTTTTTTGGTTCTTCTAAAATTTTTAAAAAGGCATTTTGTGCTGAATGTGTCATCATATGAATATCTTCAATGATGCAAATAGTCATTCCTTTGTAAGATCCGTACGACAATTTTCTTCTATATTCTCGGATACTCTCTATATCAATTGTTCGAAAAGACTCAGTTGTCGATGAGCTCTTCTTCTTTTTTCGCAGAGGGATAAGAGAAAAAATATGATGTGAAATATTTTTATCATCTTTCACATCGCAATCCCATCTTCGAGATTGCGTAATACACTGTTTTGCCATATGAAAAGCGAAAGACTTTTTCCCCGTATGCGAAGGTCCCGAAAAAATATAGGCATGAGAAAGACATTCCTGATTAAGTGTTTGGTGTAAATACTCTTGAATATCTTTATTTCCACAAAAGGGGAAAAAAGAAAGTTTTTCTTTATTATTTTCCATAGACTATTTTTTTGAGAGATTGTTCAAAGTTTTTTTGTGAAAATTTCTCTGCAAAAAGCCGTATTTTTTTTGGTAAGAATGTTTCTTCTTTTTCGAGAAATCTTCGAATCCCATCTGCTAAACCATCGAGAGAAAAAGCATCACACAATATACCACCTTGATCATCTCCAATAATTTCAGGAGCACTTGCCCCAGGAACAGCTATCACAGGAATGCCTCGTAACATTGCCTCCACAGGAGCGATTCCGAAATCATCTTGACACGGAAAAAGAAAAGCTCGAGATTTTTCGTATATATCCTCCAAATCTTTTCTTCCAATCCATCCAGTAAAACGTATAGTCTCCCCCGCAATCTTTTTCAAGTTTTTCATTTCTGGACCATCTCCAACAACGATAAGGGGTAGCCGAAGACGATTACAAACTTCTATAGCTAAATCAACACGCTTAGGAGAAGATAATCGAGAAACAATAAGGAAATATTTCTTTTTCTTAGTATTTGAATACATTTCTTCCTTACCGGAAAAAACTCCTGGATAAAGAACTTCACTTTCTCTTCTATAGTATTTATGTATACGTTTTTTGGTATAAAAAGAATTTGCAAGAAGGATATCTGGCCTATCGGCAGCCTGTGCGTCCCATACGCGAAGATAGGAAAGAAAAAGTCGACGCACAAGAGAGGGTTTTTCTTTCCTCTCTTTCCAATATCGTTCATTATAATCCCAAACAAATCGCATAGGAGAATGAATATAGGCAATATGTTTGGTGTAGGTGCGTGTCACTATTCCTTTACTCCAAGCGCCAGAAGAAGAAATGACCACATCAAAATCACGAAGATCGAGTGATTCTATAGCTGAAGGAAAAAAAGGGGAAAGAAATCGATACCGTTTTCGCAAAAAAGAAGGAAATCTTCCAAGAAAAGTTTGTCTAATATCTCGCTGACAAAGTGAGCTCCCAAAAGAAGCATCGATTTTTGCAAGTCCCACTTTGTCACACAAAAGCGTGTAAATAGGAGCATCTGGAAATATTCGTGCTATATCTCCCAAAACACGCTCTGCTCCTCCAGGATAGAGAAGGAAATCATGAACAATGGCTATACGAGGGGTGGTGGTTTTCATACAATGTCTTTCTACAAATATTGACAAATGTTTATTTTTCTGCTATACTATAAGGTCGTTCAAACTGGAACGATACTCTACACGATGGGAGATAAAAGAGTGATATCAGTTATGTTCGTAGTATACTTAAGCTTCGGAATTTTTGTTCTGTCTGCATTAAGTGGTCTAAGGTGCGATGCCGAGTTGGAAAAATTTATTAAGGAAAATAATGGTAGAAAAAAGAAAATTTATCTTTTTTCTAGCATAATATATGGGATTTTAAGCCTAGTCCTGCAAGTAGCAATTTTGTTTTTGATGTATTTTGTTTGGGGTTAAGAGTTGGTTATAGCCCCCCAATCGGACGGACTTCGTGCAATACGCGTAGTCCGTTCTTACTTTTTTAAAAGAACTTCCGCGATTTCCTTAGCACACTTCTTCCACGAGAATCGTTTTACATTTTCCTGCCCTGCTTGTAGTATAGCATATTTCTTTCTAGAATACTCTGTTATCACTATCATTTTTTTTGCAATACTTTCTTTATCTTTTGGATCGGCAAATAAAGCTCCTTTTCCCGCTATTTCACGCCCAATACTCGTAAAAGATGTTATCACAGGTACTTTGAGCATTTGAGCTTCTAGTATGGGTAAACCGAAACCTTCTGTCAAAGAAACAAATAAAAGCGCTTCTGCTCCCTGAAGGATTGTTTGTTTTTCTTGTTCTGTGACATATCCCTTTTCTATAATATCTTGAGAAAAAGTATTTTTTTTGATTGCTTTTGTAATATTTTTATACCCATACCCTGGTTTTCCCACAAGAATAAGTTTGTATTTTTTTTTCGTTCTCTCTCTAAAGAGAGTAAATGCTTCTAATGTGCGTACTATATTTTTTCTATATTCTAATCGCCCAATACAGACAAAATACGGAATCGTATGTATGGGCTTTTCTTTTTTTTGTTGTACAAGAGGGAGAACTCCTTCATAGACAACAGAAATTTTTTTCTTAGAAATTCCATAGTGCGAAATAAGATCTTTTTTTGTACTCTGAGAAACGGCTACTATATGCGATCGTCTAGATGACCATCGTGTGAATAAGCGCAAAAAAAATCGGGAAAAAAAAGAATACCCCCTGAGACATTTCTCATATTCCAAACCATGAATGGTTACAAATGTTCTCTTGGGATGTATCCAGGGAATGGTATGGGAGGGAACGAAAAGAATGTGTGGTGGACGACGAGCCATTTCAAAAGCAAGTCCTCCTTGTGTCCAAAAAAATTTCCATTTAATTTCACAAACTTTCCATTTTTCAGGAAGCGGAAAAGGGATTTTTGTATGCGATCTCACATAAAGAATAACTTCTCGATCAGCGAGAAATTCTCTCAAGAAAAAAATGACAAAAAAAGAATATTTTTCAATCCCTGTCGGTTGATCCAAAAAAGCTCGTGAAGCATCGATACCAATAAAATACTTCTCATTCATATTTTATCGAGTAAGTGCAAGGGTTCTTTTATACACATCGAGATGTTCCAAAATTTTTCCTGTTCCCCGTACAACACAATATTGTGGATCATCTGCTATATAACACGGAACATTAATTGTTTTTGCAATAAGCGTATCAAGATTTCTTAGTTGAGCACTTCCTCCAGAAAGAATAATACCCTTATCCATAACATCAGCAGCGAGTTCTGGAGGAGTTTCTTGAAGGACTTTTTTGATAGCATGGATAACCTCTCGAAGTTCATCTTGCAATGCTTCTGTAACCTCATTAGCACCTAGTCGTATAGTTCGAGGAAGCCCCCCCATAAGATCTCGTCCTCTTACTTCCATAAATTCATCATTCATCTGTACCATAGCTGATCCAATAGAGATTTTAATATCTTCAGCTGTTCGTTCTCCAATAGCAAGACCATGCTCTCTTTTTATATAATCAGATATAGCTTGATCAAAACGATTTCCACCCACACGGGCACTAT
>JAGYLL010000005.1 GCA_018401135.1 Candidatus Moraniibacteriota bacterium
ACAAGCTTCATTTTCGCAAGAAAAGAATCAAGCTCTTCTTGAGAATACAGTTCGATCGTGATTTTTGCACCAGAGGATCCTATTTTTTTTACACCCACTTTTGTTCCCAGAATTTCATTGAGATCTTCTTCACTTTTTTTGAGATAAGGATCTCGATCCAAAGAACGCTCGTGAAAAGTCTTGGGAGAAGAAATGAATAAACGAAGACGACTTTCTGTTTGTCTTACTGTAAGACCTTCTCGAAGAATAACCTCATAGAGACCTCTTTGTTTTTCCAAATTATTGAGTGACAGAATAACTTTAGCGTGTCCAGGAGTAATTTTCCCCTCCTCAAGTCCTTTTTGAATGTCTAAAGGGAGATCAAGAAAGCGAACACAGTTGGCTATAGAACTTCGTTTTTTCCCCATACGAAGAGCTACTTCTTCTTGTGAAAGATCGAATTCCTCCATAAGACGCTTATAGGCTCGAGCTTCTTCTAGAGGAGAAAGATCATGACGTTGGATATTTTCGAGTATGGCTATTTCAAATTTTTCTTGTTCCTTCGTATCACGAAGTATCACAGGAACCTTGGTAAGTCCTGCAAGACGAGAAGCTCTCAAGCGACGTTCTCCAGCAATCAATTCATATTCTCCTTCTTTTTGTGTTTTGGTAACAACAAGGGGCTGTATAATACCGTGTTTTGTGATAGAGTCCGCGAGTTCTTGGAGCTTTTCTTCATCAAAGGAAATGCGGGGTTGATGAGAATTAGCTACAATGTTTCCTATTTCCACCTCCAAAACACCATCTATTGATTTCACTTTTTTTGACGATGATCCTGTATCCGAAACGGTATAGGAAGTATCTTCATCTTGGGTATGAAGTCGAGAAGGCGCTCTAAGAGGACGAGGTTGTATTTTGGAAGAAATTGCTTTGGAAGGAATCAGTGAAGAGAGTCCCCTTCCAAGTCCATATTGTTGAGGCATAAGGTTTTTATAAAAAATTTTATTTTTGCACTGAAGTATCTTTTTCTACCGCATCCATAACCTCTCTTGCCAAAGCCTTGTATGACCTTGCTCCTTTGGAAAAAGCATCGAAATCAAGAATAGATTTTCCAAAACTTGGTGCCTCTGCAAGTCGAACACTACGAGGAATAATAGAACGAAAAACAGGTCCAGGAAAATGGTCTTGAACTTCTTTTACCACCTGACGACTCAGTCGATTTCTCTTATCATACATAGTAAGAAGTGCTCCCATAATAAGAAGGTCGGGTTGAAGATTTTCACGAACAAGTGCTATGGTTTCTAGGAGTTGACTCAATCCTTCCAAAGCATAGTATTCTGCTTGAACAGGAATAATAATTTCATCACTTGCAACGAGTCCATTAACCGTGAGAAGTCCTAGGCTTGGTGGACTATCAATAATAATATATTCATACGAATCGCGAAGTTGTCGCAAAACATCATAGAGTCGGTATTCGCGATTCTCCAAATGGATGAGTTCAACCCCCGCACCAGCAAGATCTGGAGATGCGGGAAGGATATCGGGATATCCCTCTGGTCCATGAAGAATCGCCTGAGAGGGATGTGCTCCAGAGATCATAGCTTCGTAAAGACCTCCTTTATCAAGAAGAGAAACATTCACCCCTAAACCAGAAGAAGCATTTCCCTGAGGATCAAGGTCTACTAAAAGAACCTTTTTTCCTTCTCGTGCGAGATAAACAGAAAGGTTTACGGTAGAAGTTGTTTTTCCAACACCTCCTTTTTGATTGACAAGAGCGATAATTTTTGACATATATTAAGAGTATACTATAAAAAAAAGGAAAGGCAAAGATGCCGAATTGGCACGAAGAGAAAATGAAAGATTTTAACAAATTTTAAGGAAAAACAACCTTGAAAATTATGCTAAAAGGTGTAGTATCTTTATAGAGTCATTGAAAAATATCTATGCCGAAGTGATGGAATGGTAGACATGCACGACTCAAAATCGTGTGAGGTAACTCATGAGGGTTCAAGTCCCTCCTTCGGCACTACACAAGAAAAACTCTTTTACTTATAAAAGAGTTTTTCTTTTATATGCAAGTAATACATTTTCTACAAGACAAGCTACTGTCACTGGTCCAACTCCCCCTGGAACAGGAGAAAGGTAAACATCTTTTTTACTAAAACTTTCTTGATCTACATCACCTTGAATTTTCCCCTCTTTTTTCTCTATACCACCATCTATAATAATAGCATTTTCCTTTACCATATCAGCTGTAAGAAAAGAAGCTACACCCACAGCAGTAATAATAATATCATAGAGAGGTGTTATCGTTTCAAGTTTCTCTTTGTTCTCAAAAAGACTATATTCAGCAATAACTTTTTCTTTCTCCAAAAGCACTTTCATATACATTCCAAATTCATCTGAATTTGTAATAACAAGAGCCTTTTTTGCATCATTATTTTCTTCACACGATCGTAAAAGGGTAAGGATAGCTTTGGGGAAAGGACAAAGAAAGCCCTCTCCTTTTTGAAGAAGCTCTTGATTGACCGTCGTAAGCCCATCTACATCTTTGGAAGGAAGGATCGTTTCGAGAATCTCTCTTTTGTCAAGATGAGAAGGGAGAGGAAGTTGCACAAGAATTCCATCGATATCATCATCCGTATTGAGATAATTAATAATTTTTTGAACATCTTCTTGTGTTGATTCTTTTGGGAGAAAATAATCAAAAAAAAGTATTCCACATTCTTGCGTAGCTTTTTTCTTCATATGAACATAGGTTTTTGATGCCTCATCATCTCCTACCAAAAGAATAGCAAGTCCAGGCATTTTAGATAGATGTTCGGTTTGTTTTTTCACCGTGATCAAAATATTTTCAGCAATACTCTTTCCTTCAATAATGTTCATAGCTAGACAAATATAAATAAAAAATTTAACGAACAAAGAAAAAAACTATACCCGCAAAAATACATCCATACCAAACGAAAATATCATATTTTATCCGTTCAATCCACCCCAAGAAGAAAGAAATGGTGCTATAGGCTATAACAAATGTAATAAGTACAGTAATGATACTTTCTATTGCTAATCCTTGTTGAAAAATTTCTGGTAAAGAAACAAGAGATGCCCCTACAGTAATCGGAACTGCCATAAGAAAAGAAAATCGAGCGCTATCTTTACGAGAAAGTCCCAAAAAAAGCCCCGTTGCCATAGTTATTCCTGATCGAGATATTCCAGGAAGAAGAGAAAGTGTTTGTACGCATCCCATAAGAAACGCTTTACCAAAAGAGATATTCTCAAAAGCAAGATCCCCTCGAAATTTTCTTTCTGCTTGCCAAAGGACTATCGACCCTATAAGTATAAAAAATGCCATTAAAGATGCTGATGGAATATGTGTCTCAAAATATTCTAAAAATAAAAATCCAAAAAAAGCTCCTGGAAGTGTGGCGACACCGAGAATCCATAATGTCTTTTTTCTATATCCTTTTTCTTGTCCACCGAATTTCGTTTCTTTGCCAAATGCTAACAAAAATATATCCACCCAATCTCGCCAAAAATACAAAACGACTGCAAAGAGCGTTCCCAAATGGAGAGAGGCAACAAAAGAAAGACTTTGACTGCTAAAATCAAAAAGCTGGGGAATAACCATCAAATGCCCCGAGCTTGATATAGGAAGAAATTCCGTAAATCCTTGAACAAAGCCTAAAATAAGCATTTCGTATATGATTTCCATAGGATATAATTTTATTTACATTTTTCACTCCACCGTCACACTCTTTGCAAGATTTCTCGGTTTATCGACATCGAGATTACGTTTGGAAGCTATATAATACGAAAAGAGTTGCAAAGGAATCACGCTCAAAATAGGCGTAAGCATCTCAAGGGTTTTGGGAATTTCCAAAACATCATCTACCATCTTGGATACTTTTTTATCTCCCTTAGTAACCAACGCGATCGTCTTTCCCGATCTCGCTTTTACCTCTTCTATTCCTGTTACTGATTTTTCATACACACTATCATTGAGTGCAAGAAAAAAAGAAGGAAAGTTCTTGTCTATCATAGCAATAGGACCGTGTTTAAGTTCTCCTGTAGCAAGACCCTCTGCATGAATATAGGAAATTTCTTTGAGCTTAATAGAACCTTCTAAAGCTACTGGGTAATTATATTTTCTTCCAAGAAAAAACATACTTTCAAACGCACTGTATTTTTCTGCAACTTTCTTTATCTTTTTAGCATCATCCAGAATAGATTGAATCTTTCGAGGAAGTGTTTGTATTTCTCGAAGAATTCTTTTTCCCATAACCAAAGACATACCGCGTTGTCTTCCTAAATATACGGTAAGGAGTGCCAGTACTATCAATTGAGAAGTAAATGCCTTTGTAGAAGCAACAGCTATCTCTGGACCAGCATGATTGTATATTCCCGCATCCGTTTCTCGTGCAATAGTTGAACCTACCACATTGACAATGCCCAAAGTCAAAACGCCTTTTCGCTTTGCCTCTCGAACAGAAGCGAGGGTATCGGCAGTCTCTCCTGATTGAGAAAGAACGATAACTGCTGTTTTTTTGTCCAGAAGTGACTTTTTGTATCGAAATTCATGAGCATATTCTACTTCTACAGAGATACCAGCATATTCCTCTATCATATATTCCCCCACAAGTGATGCGCATCGTGCTGTACCGCACCCAACCAAAACAATCTTGGTTATATTTCTCAATTTTTTCTCCACAGAAGAAAGTCCACCCAAACGAACCATACCTTCTTCAAGAAGAATTCTCCCTCGCATCGTATCTGTAAGAGCATGTGGCTGTTGGAAAATTTCTTTGAGCATATAGTGAGCGAACCCTTCTTTTTTGGCTTGGTCAGAAGACCATTCTAGCGTTTCTATTTTTCTCTCCCCTTTGGCTCGATTAGAAAATGTTCTCAAAGAGTATCCCTGTGGCGTAAGAAGCACCGCTTCATTATCCTCAATATAGACAACCTTATCTGTATATTCTACAAGAGCCGAAACATCTGATGCCAAAATATATTCTTCTTTTCCCACGCCCAAAACCAAAGGACTAGAGAATCGTGCTGCCAGTATTTTTTCAGGATCACTTGGGCTTACAGCTACCACAGCATACGCACCTCGAAGTTCTTTCAAGGTCAAAAAGAAAGCTTCCTCAAATGATTTCGTTTTCATTTTATCTCCGATGCATTGTGCTATCACCTCACTATCTGTCTCTGAGACGAAGGTATGTCCCCTTTTTTCTAATTTTTCCTTGAGCTCTTTGTAATTTTCGATAATTCCATTGTGAACAATAGCAACATATCCACCATCATCTTGATGAGGATGCGCGTTTTTTTCTGAAGGCTTTCCATGTGTCGCCCAGCGTGTATGAGCAATACCTATATGAGAAGAAAGTTTTTCTTTACTCAATTTCTCCTCAAGACACATTACTTTTCCCACAGCTTTTATCACTTTCAAAAAAAATTGTTTTTTTTCTGATAGATCTTCCTTATCTTTCATCAAAGCAATTCCTGAACTATCATAGCCCCTGTATTCCAAGCGCTTTAAACCCTCCAAAAGTACTTCTTGTGCATCTTTTTTTCCTATATAACCAACAATTCCACACATCTGAAAGAAGAATCTCGACCAAGCCTTATTTTTGATAAGTCTTGATGTCGATTATATAAATATAGTACTTTTAGTGTACATCTTTTCCCTATACAAGTCGAGGCGCTGTATAAGGCCACCCTAAATAGCACTTTTGAGATACATTACCATTATGAGACTCTCATAGAACAATGAATTGTACAGGAGAGAAAGAACATTACCTTTAGGGATACTGTTCTTTTTTTTGTTTTTTTCTCTCATTTTTTATGGGGTAACTTCTCTGTATGTAGGTATTTCTTGAGAAGAAGTTGGGGGGAGACCTCCAAAAGGATCTATTACTAAAGTGACTTCAACTGAAGAAGTATACCCTGCTTTTGTCGCTTGTATAGTAATGGTCTCTCCCTCAGATCCCTTTGCAGTAAATTCTCGGCTTTGGGCAGTGTCATTATCTGAAGGATCTCAAGTGCCTGTTGTGGATTAGCAGTCAGGTGGTTCTGGATATCCAGATATCTGAAGCCTGGTTTCTTTATTTTACTCAGTGAGTGGGGCTTTGTGTCTACCACTCAATGTTCTTTACCAGTCAAGTCTGGTGTCTGGCAGTAATCGCAATTTTCCGAAACATCTTATACCTCCTTAAACCGAGGACATTGCCAAGTGGCAAAGCTCTCTGGATCAGGGAAGATTGGTTCTGATGGATTAGGATTTCCTGATAAACAAAGGCCGTTGATCTAGTCTGGATATGCTAGGTCACTGGTACTATCTTACACATTCTCTCTGCACGATCCATTTTTTTTGAGCTCCCTCATATGCAGCTATATAAAATGACTGCTCAGTAGTTCCCCCTAGACCTGAACAGAGTGTATACTTCTTAGTTTCGATAAGATCTCCTGTTGATTCATTTCCATTTATTAAAGATTTAGATCCAGACCAAGCACCCGATGCTGTACAAGAGGTCGCATCAGTTGAATTCCATCAGAGCATCGTTGCTGTACCATAAGGAATCTGATGCTGATCTGCGAAAAGGTAATGGTGGGTTTTGTGGAAGTAGGCGAATCTTTTACTATTCAAAGTAAAAGTGATTGCGAGGGCGATATCGCGACAGTTTCGAGGGCACAAATTGTCCATCTACCCATTTGCAGTAAAGTTCGATTTTCAGAGTGTTTGTTACCATTACATCAAACCTTCCATCTTGATTCCTCAAATATTCCAATTATCAAGGGATCTATTCTCCTTATTCCATCACAAACAGAGAGGAGTAAAAAAAAGAATCTTCTATAGCCATTTCTTTATAAGGAAAAATTCTTGGTCCAATACAGTTAGTTCCTTCTTTGAAAACAATTCTTGGGAGATGGTATCATCTACACATTAAGCACAGTCATCTGTGATGCATCATGGCATCCTGCTTTTGTTGCTTGAAGGTTATTGATGTGCATTTTCTCCTTTGTGCAACAAAAGTCCTGGTTGGGATGTATTCATATTTTGGTAAAAGCAGTTGTTTGACCCGAAACATTCCACAGAGCAGGGCTCACGTTGGCATTATCTTTATCATACCGCTATAGTGAGAGATGTTCCCTTTTCAACGAGGAACAGAAGAAGAAATTTCTGTTCCCGAACAGAATCTCGTTTTAATTTAAGATTACCACCCCTGATTGCTCTCTTCTTGCAGAGCAATAGGCGTTCATTCCACCACACTGTCCATCACACCTCCATGAAATGAACCGCTCTCAGTAGTAAATATATTCAGGTTCCTTGAGGAGCCGAAAGTGTTGTCCGGGTGGTCCAGGATCTGAATATAATCTCCCATGAGTAGATCCATGAAGCCTACATTTACACGACAGATTCACTTCCCGTTCACTTACTGAGTGGAAGCGAGATAGTAGCACTGGTCACTGCCAATAGTTCCGTGATGCAGAATCTTCCCATTCAGCCAGAAACTGAATAGTTTCCAGGTGGCCTACAGCTCCGGTGCATCGAGGTGGGTTGACCATAAACTCCACTTTTGTATGGAATTTGTACATGGTATTACTGAGATAATAGTTAAAATACTAAAGTTTCTTTCCAGCAGAATATCTTAAATTTTCTACTGTGTGGCATTTACAGTAAGACTAACATTTCTGTACATGGCACGGAAAAGTTCCTGGTCCACTAGGACATAACCAAATATTACCTTCACCTCTTCGTTCCCATCCTTCCGTATGATAGCTATTACAATTAACTACATCGTAGGATAGATTATTGACTGGGTAAGTTATACAAATACCATACTCTACATCTTTTGAAGCGCCCTCTACGCTCTCAGGAAACAGAGGAAAAACAGAGAGAGCTATTCCTAAAAACAAAAGAGGGGTTAGAGTATTTCCCTTACTTCTCATCTTTTTTTTACTAAGAAAAACAAAGATGATAACAATACTGATGAGAAGGGTTGCTCCTAGTAAAATAAGAAATACCATTTCTTTATTAAATCTTCCTTCTTTCGTGTCAGCAAGATTCTCTCGTAAATCATCAATTCCTGATTCTTGAATGTTTAAAAAAGAATAGTTTTTTTCATCTAAAATCCTTCCACCATCACCTGTAATTTTCACCTGCACCTGATAGGAAGGGCAATCCCTTGCTATAGGGACATCTGTTAATATTCTCGTTTTATTCGTTGTACCCAAATCTACATTCACATTTTCAGAACAAGCCAATCCTTCCTCATTGGTAAAAAGAATACTTACCATCGTTTTTTCTTTTTCCCCCATCAAAACTCCTGCTCGAGATCCAAAAAAACTATCAGCCGACCCAGCCAGAAGAAGTTCAGTTTTGGCACTATCTCCAGATGTATACGCCTTTTTGTCTACAAGAAAATTTGAAATGGTTGCACTTGATCCTTGTACGACATAATGAATCGTGATCTCATTAGAAGGAATAGTGCTTTCATTGAGAAGAGAAAGTTTTGTATCATAGGCCTGAGGAACATCTGCTTTTGGAACCGTTATACTTAGTTCTTTAGTCTCTCCTGCTTTAAGAGCAAAAGATTCTTTACTTATTTGAGAAACATCGATAAGTTCACCAAAAGTATTTCTTTTGAATGTCTTGAAATCTGGAGTGAGAATAAGATCTTTTTCAGAGTTGTTTTGTAGGGAGCATATGACAAGCATTGTTTCTTCTTTGCTCACATCAAGTCCTTGATGTAGGGTATAGTTATTGGTAGGGTCTTCTTTTACTCTAAGTTTACAACTTGCGCTATCGATAAAAACATAGGGTTGAGTAGAAGTAAGGGTTACTTTTCCTTCTCCTACTGTATTGAGACTCAAAAGTCTTCCTGAACTATTGGAGGCAAAAATTGAAAGCGTATATTCTCCCGAAAGAAACTCTGGTGCCGTATAGGTAATTTGTTTTCTTATGGAGGCGTTTTCACCAAGGGAGACGATTTCGGGATAAACTTTCTCATCAAGAGTGGCAAAGTAAAAATCATTCGTTACTCCATCAACAAGACGAATGCTGTAACGAACATCTGATTGTATACCTTTTCCATTCGTAAGAGAAAATTCTATATCAAAAATATTGTTTTTTTGAGAGAGAATGATAGCATCGATAACTTCAGTAGTAGTGTCAGGTGCAGATGTTTCTAATTCTTTTTGTATAAATTCTTGAAATACTTCTTGTCCTTCACCTTCAGAAATTGATTCGACAACAATATTTTCATCAAAGATAAATTCTGAGGTTTCTTGTGCTTGTGCATAAGAAAAGCATATGAAGCCGAAAAAGGAAAGGATTAGCAAAGAATATATTTTTTTCATATGTTTATTTACTCACTTTTTTACTTTTTCTAGTTTAGCATTTTTTTATTTTTGTGTACAATAGCTTTGAGATATGTATCGATGTTTTTTCTTTCTTCTTTCCCCTGCATTTTCTTTTCTTCCTCACTCCTCTCTTCCCTCCCCCGCGTAGGCGGGGGTCCAGCATTTTCTTTGTATTTCTTTTCATAATACCAACACTGGATCCATCCCGCCATCGCGGGACAGGGGAAAATACAAGAGAATAAGAAAAAGAAAATTTCTCTCTAAAAAGAAATCTCTTCATTCCCCTCCAAAAGATTAATACATTCTTCTGCTTTTTTTCCTTCTCCACAAGAAAAAGATGAGAATAATGCAATATTACTATTTTCTACATCGATCGATTTCCCTTTTTCTTCAACCAAAAGGGAAATATTCTCCCAAGCAGTCTCTGAAAGACCATCCAGAAGACTTTTTTCTTTCGAGTTAAGAGTAATGTCTCTAAAGTACATTCCCCCATTAACAATATTTTCTTGAGAAAAATTTTTCAAGAAAAAAGCTCTTCCCTCAACCTCTCCTGTAATGCGTGAGAAGAAAAAATCAAGAAAAAGTGTATCATCTATTTGTTTTTGTCCTAAATCAATAAGTTCATCCGGACTTACGACATCAAAAGAAATACCGTCTCCCGAAACAGCCTTAAAAGAAATATCCTCGAAAAGAAAATGTCTCAACTCTCCCCCTACGCCACGAGGAATTCTTGCGTATATACCATGAGTAGCATTGTTTATCTGTATATTTTTCACAACTATACGATTCATTCCAGCAGACATTGCTCGATCAAGAGAGAGTGCGTTTTTAGAATTTTCTATAGTACTGTCCTGTACAAGAACCATTTTTAGAGGATGTTCGTCCATTCCTCTTCCTTCAGCATTGAGTCCCGATTGAAGAGATATTCCATCTCCATTTTTGGATGAAAAATAACTTTTTTCAACACGAACAAGAGAGGAAGAATCAAGAACAAGAGCATCTCCGTCAAGAGCTTCTGTTGTAATGTTTATGTCAGAAAGCGTAACATTATCACTCATAAGAATACGCATCGCACTTCTTGGAGCATTCTCTAGCGTAATTCCTTCGATAAGAACTTTTTGACAAAGAAAGACCCCTATAATTTCAGGACGAAATACTTTGTCTGGAAAACTAAAAACAGTTCTTTTCTCTACTTTTTCCCTTCTTTCGCTTTCTCTATAAAGGAGAGAAAATAATTCTTTTTCTTTTTCAACAAATGCATCCCACGAAGCTCTATTTCCCCTAATAATTCCCTTTCCTGTGATAGAGACATTTTGACATTCTCTAGCTTGAAGAAGAGGTTTTGTCATAAAAGCTCGTATGCCCTCAAAACGCCAAAGATCTGTTTCTTTATAAGAAGAAAGATTGGTATCAAAAACAAGAGTAGCACCTTCTTCTAAATAAAGATGGGTATTATCTAAAAGAGTAAAGGGATAGGTAGTCCACACACCTGCACTAATGTTTATCTGACCACCTTTACCAAAAGAAGAACAATCTTTGATAGCTTTTTCAATGGCGAGTGTTGTAGCCAAAGGATTATTTTTGATAGCTCCGTACGATTCAATGAAACATTCCTTGTCTTCCATTTCTACTGCGAAAGGTTGTATAGTTAATTCTTGTAAGTCAGCAAGTGTTTTTTCATCAAAAGAAAAAAAATGAGACTGATTACTTGGAAAAAATTCGAAGAAAAAAAGAGCTCCAATAAGTGATAAAAGAGATACTAAAGAAACTATACCCAAAATAAATCTTGTTTTTTTCATAATTGTAGCCTACACTTATTACTATAAACTTTTTAGAGAAAAAGGCAATGTTTAGAAACTATTTTTCTTCTTTTTTCAAAAAACCATCCCATTGGGTGTGGCTAGGGATAGGAATTTTTTTTCTTATTGCTTTACCAACCTCCATAAAATACACAACGGCAGATGAGCATTTTTGGCTCCCTAATCTTGGTGAAGAAAGGGTGCTTGATTATTGGCGAGAGCTCCTCTCTGGAGATTGGGAAGATACTCGTATAAATGATAAACCAGGAATAACCCTTGCCTATATTTCAGGAATAGCCATTCCTTTCACTCAAGATCTTTATGCAAATCAAAAAATAAAAACAGATGGATCAAAAATTGTTCAGTATAATCCCGAAATAACAAAAAAACTCCATTTTGCTTTTCGACTCCCCCTCATTCTTTTTATAGGATTCTTTTCTCTCTATTTTTTCTGGATACTCAAAAAAATTACCCAAAGTGAAGAAATATCCGCTCTTAGCGCTCTTCTCATTCTCCTCTCCCCCATCCTTCTTGGAATTTCTCAAATTGTTAATCCTGATACGCTTTTTTGGGTTTTTGGCTTAGCTACTCTACTTACTTTTACTGCCTATACAAAAAAAAGAGAGAGAAAATTTCTTTTTCTAACAAGTCTTTTTTTTGGACTTACCCTTGCTAGTAAATATGTAGCTGTGATTTTTATCCCTTTCTTTCTTTTTATTCTCATAGCAAGTTATCTTTTTTTTCATAAAATATATACAGAAGATTCTCAAAATTTCCATAAACGTGTATTAAAAGATGTTTTTGGATATTATGGAATTCTTTTTGGTGGCATCCTCCTCTTTGCCCTTATGATGCCCGCCTCTATTGTAGATCCTGAAGTTCTTTATGAAAGCACCATTGGCTTTCCAGGAATGCTTCCTATTTTTATAGCAAGTATTCTCTTTACAGTGCTCCTTTCCCTTGACGCATTCTTTTTTCGTTCGAAAATGCTCTTATTTTTCATTCGCGTTTTTTCTTCAAAGATACAACATATAGAAAGAATACTCCTTGGGGTTCTTCTTCTTTTTTCTCTTTTTGTTTTTCTTAATTGGCTAACCAAAAATAGCCTCATTGATCTCTCTCATATCCCTTATTATGCCAAAACTAAAGCCTCCTTTACTGAAGATAATCCTTACCTTATCCGTTTCGTTATGCAATTCGTTCCCCTTGTCTTTGCTCTCACGCCCATAACATTTTTCCTTCTCATTTTCTTTTGGCTTAAGTCTTTTTTCCTTTCCACACAGCAAAGATTCCTTTCTTTTATTCTTTGTTCTTTTTTTATTATTTTCTATATAGCGGTAGTTGAGCAAGGACTTTTAGTAACCGTTCGCTATAGCATACTTCTTTTCCCTATGGCACTCATTCTCGTTTCCATAGGAATTATTGAAACATTCAAAGAAATTCCCTCTTTGGGGAAAAAACATCTTCAAATTCTTTCCTCTCTTCTCTTTTTTATTTTTATAAGTTTCTGTTCTTCTTTTATTCTGGATTTTCTTATTAACATACACGAAAAAAATTCTGTAGAATTCCAACATCAGGTAGAGCTTCTTATAGGAAAAAATAGTCTCTTCTTATCACTTATCGCACTTATACTCGTCATAGGTATTTTTTGGATTGGATGGAGCTATGGAGAAAAATATCTCACTCGATATAAAAATATCCCCTTTTCCTTTCTCGCCACAGGAACTATTCTTGTAAGCCTCATATCCCTCGCTGGTGCCTATCCCCATTTTTTTCTCTATACCAATACCCTCCTTCCAGATAGATATGTTCTCAATAATCCCTGGGGTTACGGAGGGTATGAGGCAGCTCAATATCTCAATACACTTCCTAATGCAAAAGACCTCACTCTTTGGGCAAATTCTCATGGCGTATGTGAGTTTTTTGTGGGTAAATGTATACGAAGTCAAAAACTTGATACCGAAAAATATCCTGTTGATTATTTCTTTTTCGCCCATCGAGGAGCTCTGGCAAATAAATTTGAAATTTCAGCAACAACCGTTTGGGAGTATTTTCCCGATAAAAGAAAAACAAATTATGTTCGTTTGCAAAAGAACAACTATTATGAAGCTCCTTCTCCTCTCGAAGTAAAAAATTCTTCTGAATAAATACACCCCCTATGATTAAACTTCTTTCTTTCCATAATATGCTTCTTTTTTTAGAAAAAAATATACTAAAGATTACGGTTACTTTCTTTTTTATACTCTATCTTTTTGTGGGAATTCCTCATTTAGGAAAATTTCAAACTGCGGATGAAGATCTTTGGTTTGCCAATCCAACAGAAGGTCGCATTCATGAGTACTGGAGAGCTTTAAAGTACGGCTCTTGGGAAGATACTCGTATAAATGATAAGCCAGGAGTAACGACCGCTCTCTTAGGGGGAATGCTAGGACTTCCCTATGATCAAGAACCTGGCAAAAAAATGCTTCGTAATGGAAATCTTGTTGATCAATTTTACCCAGAATACTTCGAAATAGCCTCCTTTTTTTATCGACTCGGTATATTCCTTGTAAATGGACTCCTCATTCTCATAATAACGTGGTTCGTTTGGAAAATAACGGAAAATATATTTACCACACTTCTCACTTCTCTTTTCCTTTTTCTCTCCCCTATTTTACTGGGAATTTCTCAAATTGTTAATCCAGATGCTACGCTTTGGTCATTCGGCTTTGCTGCTACTGTAGGTTATCTTGCTTTTATTCTAAAGGGACATTGGTGGTATATCCTTCCTTCTGGAGTATTTTTTGGCTTCGCTATTCTTTCTAAATATACAGGGTCACTCCTCTTCTTTCTTCTGTATCTTATTACATTTGCTTCTTTTCTTTTTATAGGAGCCTCTTTTGAAGAGAAGAAATTGTTTCAAAAATTTGTTTTACAACGTCTTTTTGGCTATATTCTTTTGTGTGGTATTGCGATTGCTACATTTGCAATTCTTATGCCCGCTGTTTTGGTAGAGACAGAATATCTTTACAAAGGAACCTTTGGATTTAAAGGAGCTCAAAATATAGACACTCTTCTTATTTTTTTGGGAGGATTTTTTGGAATAGTCCTCTTAGATGCACTTGTATTCAAAGCAACAATTTCTTTTTTTATAGCAAGAAATCTTCGATTTTTGAAACAACCCCTTTGTTGGATACTATCTCTCATTCTTATAAGTGGAGTTTTTTTCACCCTTCTCACATGGTCAGGAGGCAATCCTTTTGATTTTCAAAACGTTCCTTTTGATGCTGGTAAAGAAAAATCATATAGAAATATCCTTGATAGAGGAAATCAAATAGCGCTTCAAACAAAACCCATCGTTTATACAATAACCCCTATTATTCTTGTATTTTTTATATCTCTTCTCCTCTACCCCTTTTCTTTCTTGCAAAAGAATTCTTCAATAAAAGACGAAAAAAAAGATCGTATTCTCTTTTTCATTTTCGTCTTCGGTCTTTTTATTGTAGCTTTTTTTTACGCTGCTATTTTTCAAAGAGTACTCGTTCATGTTCGCTATAGTATACTTATATATCCTTTTGTCTTGTTTCTTTCAGCATTAGGAGGATCTCTTATTATACAATTTTTATGGAAGAAACATATATTTCTCGGTGCACTCTCTAGTGGAATAGTCTTTTCTCTTCTTTTTGCCTCTCTTCTTGCAGATAGACCTTTTTATTTTAATTATACCAATGATCTTCTTCCTCGTGATCAGGATATTGTGGGTGCATGGGGTTATGGAGGTTACGAAGCAGCTCAATATCTCAATAACACCATTCCTTTTCCTGAATATCTCACAGCATGGTCAGATTATGATGGTTTTTGTCCCTTCTTTGAAGGTCGTTGTATAAAAGGAAGTAATATAAAATGGTATAATAAAGGAACATTCGAAGGTATTGATTATTTTGTTGTCAGTAGACGAGGTCTTATCCGAAATGAAAGTTCTTGGAAAAAACTCAATAAAAATGACATCATCAATCCCAAACCTATCTGGACACTTTATATCGGGGATAGACCTGGGAATTTTGTAGAAGTGTACGAAAGAAAAAATAAATAAAAAACAATCACTATTTTTATGTATAACAAAAAGAAAATCTTTCAAAAGAAGAACATTTTTTTTCTTTTTCATTATCTATTTCTTTCTTCTTTATTCTTTTCTTCTTTGTGAAGTTTTATAATTTTTACATAGTTTCCAGGACGATTTCCTATAAGTAATTCCCATTCGGGAGTCTCGAATACTTCTGTATAATAATAAGAAGAGTCGTAATGTTTTCCTTCTGGATATTTCCAAGAGAAGTGATTTCCTCTTGTAACATTTCTCCTAGAAATTACTATGTAGTCGGGTTGTACACGAGAAAGATCAAAAGAATCGCTTTTGAGACACTTCCCTACGAAATAACGACAAAATGCCTGTCTATCAGACCACACTTCTAGATATTGAGCTAAAGGTTTATTGTTGAGATATTGAGCGGCCTCATAAACACCGTAGCTCCACGAATCTGCCAAAGAAAGTGATTGTGGAAGAAAAATATTTTGATAATTAAGATAGTAGGGTTTAATACTTAAAAGAGAAGATACCATACAAAGAAAGCCGATACATAATGTACCAAGAAAAATAGTTTGGCGATGTGTCGGACATCTTTTTCCTAATATGCGTAGTATATCTACAAGAAAAATAACTGACAAAAGGGCGATAAAAGGTTGTATGAGTATAGCATAACGAGCATTGACAAAAACTCCAGAAATAATCCCCCCTACAAAAAATATCCAAGGGAGAGCGAGAGCAACAAAAACATATTCTTGGTAAGAAGTTTTTCCTTTCCACAGCATTCGAATGAGACCTATAATGAGAACAAAAAAAATAAATGACGGTATGGAAAAAATGGTACTTGCTGACTGTGCCATAATTTTTTTCACAAAAGCTATGAGAGCATTGTCATCCTGAGCATAAGGAAATGGCAATGTTTTGTTGTATTTTTCTCCATTTAACTCCCCTCGCGTGATTTCTTTTATATCATCTATAGGAACAAAATTCCCTCCAGAAAAGGCATTTATGAGATGAGAGAAAATGAGAATGAGAAAAATACTTGCAAAAAATCTCAGAAAAAAACGATTGTACACCCTCAAAAAAGAACTTAGGGTAAGTACAAAAAAAGACTTGAAAATAAAAATATCAATCACAAGAAAGATAAAAAATCCAGCTATAAAAGGTAAGATAGGTATAAGTCCAGGAGAAAAAAGTGTACCGCTCCAAAAAAGAGAAGGTTCTTGAAAAACAGCAGGCATAAGAAAGGCAAAAAGAACATATCCCAAAACAAGAATACTTACAAATTGTAAAAGAGTGTGACGAAATATTTTTTGAGCTTCTTTTTTGGTACGTTTTGAAAAACGAAAAATAAAAAAAACACTAAGTGTCATAAGAAATATAGGAACGAGAAGATTGGCGGTATATTTAGAAGACACAGCAAGTCCAAAAAAAATACCCGAAAGAAAAACGTATCTCCATTGTTGCTTCTCCAAACAAAGAAAAAAAGCTAAAGAAGCGATAAAACTGCTTATCCAAAAGATAGTATCGGGATTAAGGATACGAGATATACCAAGAAGAAAAGGATTGAGAAAGAAGAATAAAGCACTAAAAGAAATAATGAGAAAAGAGTGTGTCCAGCGAAAAATAAGAAAAAGAAGAAATGCAAAGGCCAAAAGAGAAAAAATAGCCACAGGCAAACGAAGTCCGAAATTTATAGACTCAGACCATTCTGTTTTGAAAGATCGATAGAGCCAATCTCCACCAACCTTTCCAGAACGAACATATTCTCCAATTTCTGGTACAAAAGGAAGTCCAATGCCAGATATAAGAGCAAGTCCTACGCCAGGCTTATCATTAATGGCTGTTTTTGACCAATCACCTTCACGAAAACCCTCTTTTATCCCTTCCCAATAAGAAGGGATGCGATCTTCTTTCCAATAATCCTCATCAGACGTTTCAAATTGTGCCAAATTCTCAAAAAGAAAAAAAGATCCTACTCCAAAAACAAGAATAAGAAAAAAGAAGAAGAAATAAAGCTTCTTTTGTGTTAAAAACTTTAAAAACGTATCACCTTCTTCTCCTGCTCTATCGGTACATTGCATACCTAAAGAAGTCCTAATTGTTTTTTTATTTGAAATACTTGATGCCTATCCATTTGACCAGATTTTTCCATAGCATCTAACATTTCTATAATTTTATCCTTATTTTTAGCAATATTTTTTGGATCAAGTGCTTTTTTCATAACTTTTTCCTGTTCTTCTGGACTCATTTTCTCAAATTGCTTCATTGCCATTCGAGAAAAAAATCCCATATTTTTTGGATCTGTAGGATCTTTTGTGCTATTTTTATTTCCTGTATCTTTTACAACACCCGTATCTTTCGTATCTTTTACTATATTCTTATCTTTCGTGTCTTTTTTAAAAGGATTCCACATAAAAGTTTATTTATGAATTACGTTTTGTATATTTTATAAGAGAACTCGTAACGAGTAAAGAAGATGCTACAAAAATAGAAGAATACGTTCCAATAAGAACACCGATAAGAAGTGCGAGAGAGAAAGCAAAAATAGTTGTTCCCCCGAAAAGAATAATAGCCAAAAGAACAACAACAACCGTCATTGAAGTATTAAGAGATCTTCCGATTGTTTCCAATACCGAACGATTAATAATAGATTCAAAATCTTCTTTTCCGCTATGACGCAAGAGATTTTCACGAATTCTGTCATAAACAACTATAGTATCGTTAACACTATAACCAAGTACCGTAAGAATAGCAGCAATAAAAGGAATTCCTATCTCCACACCATAAAAATTTCCCAAAAAAGAAAATACTCCCAAAGTAATAACAACATCGTGAACAAGTGCAATAAGAGCGCCTAATCCGTATTGCCAAGAAGGTATGGGACGAGAAAGTTTCCTAAATGCCCATGCTATATAAAGAGCTATTACTATGATCGCTACAATAACAGCTTCGATAGCTTTTTCTGTTAATTCCTTAGAAACAGAAGAACCGAAAAAATCTGTTCGCACAATCTCAGCCGATTCATGAATACCAGTAAGTGCTGTTCGTACTTGTTCATTCTTTGCTTCATCTGAAGAAAGATAACGAATAAGAAAAGAATTATTTTCTCCTTGTTGAAGAGAAGTGCTTTGAAGCTCTAAACCAGTGAGAGATTCTTCTACTTTTTGCTTTTCTATATTTTCAGAAAATCGTACTTCCATCAATGTTCCTCCCTGAAAATCAATACCCAATCGCAACCCCCATAGAGAAAGAGCTATCACACTTATCGCGAAAAGTGTAAGAGAAAAAATATAAGCATATCTACGTTTTTGAATAATGGCAATCATATTTACATATTTTTCTTATTCTTTTTAGGAAGAGACGTTATGAGCCAAAGGTGTTTACTAAGAAAACTCATCGGCATAGCATTAAGAATTACTCTCACAATAACAACCGCAGTAAACATAGATAAAGAAACTCCTATAAAGAGAATAGTGGCAAAGCCTTGTACAAAACCCGTACCGACCCAAATAAGGACTATTGCGGTAAGGAGCGTCGAAACATTACCGTCAACAATGCTTGTCCATGCTCTACGAAAACCTTCTCGTACGGCATTTTCTATATATTTTCCATATCGCAATTCTTCTTTTATTCTCTCAAAAATCAAAACATTTGCATCTACAGCCATACCGATAGAGAGAATAAAACCAGCAATTCCTGAAAGTGTAAGCGTTATAGACCAATCCGAGCCAAGAAAGGAAGAGAGTTTGAATATGCTTATGAGCATAGATGCGTACATAAGAATGGCGATACTAGCAACAAATCCAAATAAACGATAGTAAAAAATCATATAAAGCATAACCGCGAGAATTCCTATCATGCCAGCTTTCAAGCTTTTAGAAAGTTCTTCTTGTCCAAGGGATGCCTCTATACTCTGTTGTCCAACAAGTTCCAAAGGAACAGGTAAAGCACCTTCATCTAAACGAGCTTTTAATGCTTGTGCTTCTTCTAGTGTATACTGACCTGTTATCGTAGCTACACCATTAGGGATAACATCTTGAACGGTTGGTGCTGTTTCAATCTCACCATCGATAAATATTGCCAGAGGCTTTCCGATATTTCGTTCGGTTATCTCTTTGAAAAGCTGAGTTCCCTCTTCATTAAAATTCAAAATAACGGTAGGTTCACCAAGTCCGTATCCACCACCAAAATCTACGGAAGCCCTCTCTAGATACCTTCCTGTAAGCCCTGTTTCTTGATATTGAAAATCAGGAATGTATTCTCGTGTAATTTTTCCAAAAAGAATATGTCGAGCTCTTACCTCTTTTTCTTCCCCCTCCCCTCTTCGCTCTTCTACCTTTATAATATGCCAACCAAAATCTGACTCTACAAGCTCTGGATATACTGATCCCAATGCTAACGTTTCATCAAAAACTACTGCTTCGAATTCAGGAACAAAGGTTCCTTTTTTTACGAAATCCAAATCCCCCCCATTCTCTTTTGATCCGGGATCTTGACTGAATTCTTTGGCAAGCTCTGAAAAATCTTCTCCGGACTTAACTTTTTCCAAAACCTCTTTTGCCTTTTCAAGGGTAGGTGCATTAAACTGTTCTAATGAACGAATTACTTCGGGATCATCTTCAGGACGTTCTTCTTTGAACTCTAGGGTTGGAGTTTCTTTTATTAAACTTTTCGCCTCTTCTATATCTTTCACACCAGGTAATTCTACGATGACACGATAGGTATCTTCTGATTGGGCTGTTTGAACAAGAGACTCTCCTACACCAGAAGGATTTACTCGACGTTCTACAACAGCCTGTACTGCTGAGATAGCATCAGATCTCTGGTCAGAGGGTATTGTGCTCACATCAGCATTATACTCAAGGTGGACACCTCCTTGGAGATCTAATCCCAGAGAAACCTTTAATTGATTCACCTTTTGATAGAGGGGATCAAAAAATATAACTGATTGTGGATAGGCAATCACACCAGAACATACTCCAAGGAGAATTACACCCAAAATCTTTAACTGCATTTTTCGTCGAAATGTCATAAAAAAATCTATCAATATTTTCTATCTACCCTATCCTATAGCATTATCTTTTTTTATTCAAGAGTCAACTCCAAAACTTTTCTAGGAAAGATCTTTCTCAAGATATTCTTTCAGGGCATCTTTCCATGACCGAAGAAGCTTTACCTTTGTATTAAGAAGAATTGATTGTGATGGTCTTTGTGCATCTCTTGTAAAAAAAGACGCTTTCACAGGGAGTATTTTGGTAGAAAGTCCGGTATATTCGAAAAGATACTGCACAGCCTCAAACCATGTGACAGCACCTTCATTTACAAGATGATACATTCCAAAAGCAGTCTCTTCTTCAAGAAGATTTTTTGTTGCCAGTGCCAAATCAGGAGCATAGGTAAAGCAACTTTTTTCATCATCAATAACTTCTATACTATCTTGTTTCCTTCCCTTTTCTAAAATTATGCCAAAAAAGCTTTTTTTGGCATATTCTGATTGGGCAGGTTTTCCAAAAAGTTTAGAAAGACGTATAATGTAATATTGATCTGTTTTTTTCTCTATTTCCATCTCTCCATCATATTTTGTCTTTCCATAGCGAGAAAGTGGTTGTGGTCTATCGTGTTCACGATATCCATCAAAAATTCCATCTTTGCGAAAATATGAGCATCCCATACATCCACTCCCACAACAACCTGGCGCTCTCCCCTCTCCTTTATAGCGAGGTACTTTTCCATCAAAAACGTAATCTGTGGAATAGTGAATGAGTATCGCACGAAGTTCTTGGGAAATTTCTGCCAAAAGAGAGGGTATTCTTGTATTTATAACTACCGCCTTACGATACTCTTCTTCATCTTTTTGACAAAGATCTACAAAATTATACGCTGAAGCATTGATAATGATATCAGGCCACGCTTGTGTAATTTTTTTCCACACTTCCTCTTCATAAGTAAGATCAAGATCTTCCCTGTCCCAAGCAAGTACTGTATAAAGAGTATCTTCTGAAAAGACCTTTACAAGAGCTTGTCCAAGCATTCCTTTTGCCCCAAGTATTAAAATGGTTGTTTTCATATATACAAAAATTCTCTTTTCACTTTTATTCTATATCCTAACAAAAAAGAATGCGCTTATCGTATTTTTTCTCATTATAGCAAAAACACCTAACAAAGCACAATGCTTTACTTGCTTTCTTTTCTCATTCTCGCTACAATACTTCACGAACATTATTTATATAAAATATCTTTTTATGATGAAAAAAACAAAGATTGTTGTTTCTCTCGGACCAGTAAGTCAAGAAATTTCTGTTATGACGAAACTCCTTCGAGAGGGTATGAATGTTGTGAGACTAAACTTTTCTCATGGCAATCACGAAGAGCATCAAGAAAGACTCGATAAGCTTCGCCAAGCATCCAAACAAACTCGACTTCCCGTTGCCGTTTTACAAGATCTTGGAGGACCAAAAATACGAACCGGAGACTTTGAAAATGGAGAAGTAATGTTAAAAAAAGGTTCTTTATTCACTTTCTTTTCCAAAAAAATACAAGGAACTTCTGAAAAATGTTTTATTTCTTATACGGATCTCTGGAAAGAAGTGAAAAAGGGACAAATAATTTTTCTTGATGATGGGAAGAAGTCTCTCCAAGTTATTTCTGTAAAAAAAGATGAAGTTCATTGTAAGGTGATTGCTGGAGGAATTATAAAAAGTCGTCGAGGAGTGAATATTCCCAATATACAATTAAAAAAAATATTTTCTCTCACAGCAAAAGATAGAAAGGATTTAGAATTTGGACTCAAAAATAATGTTGATTTCTTCGCTCTTTCTTTTGTTCAAGATGCCAAAGACATACAACAACTTCATACCATTCTTAATAAAAGAAAATCTCAAGCTAAAATAATAGCAAAAATAGAAACAGCAAGTGCCATAAAAAATATAGACGCTATCATACAAGAAGCTGATGGTATTATGATAGCTCGAGGAGATCTCGCTGTGGAAATACCCCCTCAAGATGTCCCCCTTATTCAAAAAGAAATTATCGCAAAATGTAATCGAATAGGAAAACCTGTTATCGTTGCAACGCAAATGCTTGCTTCTATGGTTTCCTCCCCTCGACCATCACGAGCAGAAGTAAGTGATGTTGCCAACTCCATTCTCGATGGAGCCGATGCTATTATGCTTAGTGACGAAACGACTATAGGAGAATATCCTGTAGAAACTGTTTCTATTATGAGAGCTATTGCCGAAAAAATAGAAGAGACATTTCTCATCAATAAAAATTACAGAAAAGAAATAATGCGCTGTGAAATTGACGACGCTGTTTCTCACTCTGCAATAAAAGTTGCCCAAGAAACAGGAGCTCGCTATATTATAGCCCTTACAGAAACAGGAAGAACCGCTCGACTTCTTTCAAGATTTAGACCAACACAACCTATTATAGTCCTCTCTCCTCACGAGCAAACACGCACACAAATACTTCTCAACTATGGATGTCTTTCGTATGAAACAAAACCGTTTTCTGATGTATTTGAGGCAATTGATGCTATACGACAATCAGTTATAAAGTATAAAATTGCCAAAAAAGGAGAAGTTTTCGTTCTTGTTGCAGGAATTCCCTTTGGAAAGTCAGGAGCAACTAATACTATTATGGTACAAAAAATATAATCTTTTTTCTTCAAAAAACAAAAAAGTATTTCTTAAAAGAAATACTTTTTTGTTATAACGTTTTTCCTACCTTCTTATGCCCATCGACGAGCAAACATATGTTTTTCTTGAGATTTTTCTTTTTTTTGAAGAATATTTTTGTATACGGAGAGAGTCTTTTTGGAGATAGTGTCCCAGTGATATTCATCTTGAGCTCTTTTTTGTGAAAGTATTCCTTTCCACATAACATCATCTGGTTCGTCTATAATTTTTTCAAGACTTTTTTCAAGGCTTATTTCATTTCCACTTTCAAAGGTAAATCCAGCGGTTCCAATAGCTTCTCTATTCTCAGGAATATCACTTACTAAAGGAGCTATTCCGTATCCCATAGCTTCTAAGAGTGCTATAGAAAGACCCTCAAAAAGTGATGGCTGAACAAAAGTATAGGCATGAGAAAAAAGCTCTTGCAATTCTCTTCCCGAACGTTCTCCTGCTAAAATTACAGAACCTTCTTTACCCTTTAATTGAGAAAGCTCCTTTACATAATCATCTGTATGAGAAGATCCCCCAACAATAACCAATTTCCAATCTTGCAAATCTTCTCGTCTTTTTTGTATCTTCAAAAATGCTTTTATGAGAAAATGTATTCCCTTATGACGAACAATTCTGCTTACCGTCAGAATATATTTTTTTGGCTTCAATCCCAAATCATTAAGGACTTCTTGTGAAGCAAGGGGTTGGACGGAACATCCATTTGGTATATATATCGCTGATCGTTTATGATTTTTCCGTACATAATCACGAAGAGATTGGCTTATCGTGATAGTAAGATGGGGAAAGGTACATGTAACCCATTCACCAATATGAAAATATAATTTAGCAAACCATCCCCATTTTTCATGAAAATAATCAAGTGAGTGAAAGGTTGCTATAACTTTTGTCCTTGGTTTAAAAAAACGTATTATCCACAAAAGAGAAGATGGTCCTATACCGTGATAATGAACAATATCGTATGAGTGAAACACAATATGTATTGTTGCTAGAAAAGTTGATGTTATAGCATCAAGATTTTTACTAGTAATACTAGGAAATCCCAAAACCCGAACACCTTTAAAAAAACTCTCTCGGGGAAGTCCATAGCTTTTTCGTCCATACACCGTCACTTTATGCCCCAAAGAAGCAAAACGAATCGCAAGTTCTTCAACATGCCTTTCGACTCCACCTGAACGTGTAGGAATACCTTTTGATCCGATAATCGCTATTTTCATACATTTTTCAATATTAATCTAAAACAATAGCATTTTTAATAGAATTTGTCAATAGCTGTACAGTTAACAATAAGAGGTAACATTTGCTACTCTAAGGGGTAATGCTACTGGCTATGAAAAAGGGTGTGTCAATTTTAGTAAGACATTCTCAAGAAAAGAATCAATCTTGACGATCACTGACAAACAACTAAGTCATTAGTCTAAAGATTTTGACGTGTTTATATATAAGAATGTCTCTGTTTAGAAAATATAACCTTTCCATATTGAAAAAGTATAAAATAATCTTCGAAAGAATTATATCGCCTCTCTCCTATTATGAAAAATTCTCTTCTTTGGATCGTATATCTTCTATCATAATTTGGAGAGATGTCCTTCCATTCCATTCATTTTCTTGGAACTTTCCGATAATATGAACCGTATCTTTGGGAGCTAGGTGACGAAATTTTTCTCCAAGAGAAAACCCTATAGCATCAATAATAAGCATATCATTTCCTTCTCCTATGCGGAGTTTGATCTTAAGATGTTTATTATCACTTCCGAGAAATCGCACATCTGTAATTACAGTATTTCTCACAAGAAAAAGTGGCTCTGGATTTCCCTCTCCAAAGGGTTCAAATCTCCGTAGACTTCGAAGAAAATCTTTGTGAAGATGCTGAGTGAGAAGCTCTGCATCGATAAGGCGAGTTATGTCTTTCTTTTCATGGAGGAGTTCTTGGGAAACCAAGTCTTCGAAACGCTTTTGAAGTAAAGGGAAGTTTTTGTGAGAAACGGTGAGACCAGCGGCCTGAGCATGTCCACCATATTTTTCCAAAAGATCTTCGCATTGTTTGAGAATCTCTACCAAGTGAATACCTCGAGCACTTCGCAAAGATCCCTGCGAAAATTCTTTCCCTCGCGTAAGAATCATCGTCGGTTTGTGAAATTCTTCTGCTATTTTTCCTGCTATAAGACCCACTATACCTAAAGGATACCCCTCGTCTGAAAAAACAATGGTATTTTTTTGCAAACATTCCTTCTTTACTCTCGTTTGTATTTGTTTGGCAATTTTAGCACTAAGTTTTCGTCTATCGTTATTGTGAGCTTCCAATTCTTTGGCAAAGACAGATGCTTGATCATCGTTTTTTTCTACCAAGAGATTGTGAGCAAGTCGAGCATGAGCCATACGACCAGCCGCGTTGATACGAGGTGCTATTTGAAACGCTATCATCATAGCATCAGGATGACGAGAATCATCGATAGGAATTCTTCCTATCTCATAAAGTTTTTGAAGCCCTATTCGACGAGTTTTTGCCAAAACAACACAACCATAGCGAACAAAAACGCGATTCTCATCTACAATAGGCATACAATCAGCAACAGTCCCTATAGCTACTGCATCCAAAAGCCATTTAAGTTGATCCGTTTTTTGAGGAGCAAGTTTTTGATAAAGTCCCTGTGAAACTTTGAAAGCTGTTCCGGCTCCGCAAAGATCAGCAAAGGGATATCCGCTCTGAGGAACTTTTGGATTTATAATAGCAAGAGCATCGGGCATTATTTCAGGAACGTGATGATGATCGATAACAATACATTCCAGACCCCTCTCTTTTGCAAAAGCTATCTCTGCAATATTCGTAATCCCACAATCAACCGTAAAAAACAAACGTGCTCCTGCATTTTTAAATACCTCTATCCCTTCTTTACTCAAACCATGTCCTTCTTTATGTTTATCGGGAATATGAACAACAACTTCAAGTCCTAGTCCCTCAAGGGCTTCTCTGAGAACGACTGATCCCGTCACACCATCAGCATCATAATCACCAAAAACACCAACGGTTTCTTTATCAAGAAGTGCCTTTCGTATGCGTTCTATGATACGAGGAAGATCGGTAAAAAGAAAAGGATTGTGAAGATGTTTCTCATAATCAGGTGCAAAAAAATCTTCAACTTTTTGAGAAGAATCTATACCTCGACTCAAAAGGAGATGAGCAATAAGAGATTCTGTACCAAGATCTTTGGCAAAAGTATCTGAGCGTTTATCAAATGGTTGTATATTCCAGAGCATAGGCAAAAAGTATATCATGAAAACGACAAAATAAAAACCCTTGATATTATCAAGAGTTTTTATCTTTTCTTTATCAAGAGAAAATTATAAGGTAATGTCATTTACAACATCGTCTACACTTCGTTTCACTTCTTCTTGTTGAGGTTCTTTTTTTGCATACTCCTCTTTCTTTACTCCTTCTTTACTCACCTCTTCTTTTACTTCTTCTTTTCTATCTTCTCTCTTTATATGCGTAGAACCTTCTGGTTCATTAATCCTAAGATTTACACGAGCATTGTGACGAGCTCCTATAACACGAAGTAGAGTTCGAATTGCTTTTGCCGTAGCTCCATCTCGTCCAATAATCATACCCATATCCTGTGGATTGACATCGAGAGTTATAAGCACACCTCTCTCATCAATTCGTCGCTCTACTTTTATGTCCTCCGGATGATCAACCAAAAGTTTTGCAGAAAACTCCACAAACTCTTGATCTGTATATTTTTCTTCAGTCATGTCGGTATTGTTATTAACATATTATTTTTTTTCGTTTTTGCGCTCTTTTTTTGACGGTTCGACCTCCGTATTTTGGAACGTATCTCTATTGTATAAAATCGTTGCCTATGATGTCAAACGCACATCTGAAAAAACAAGAATATTTTCTTTCTAATCAATAATTTTTCTTAATTCTTCTTGGATATATTCTACCGAAAAAGGACTTCCGTCATAACTTCGTATACTGTATTCAGGCTTTCTATTACACTCTTTGTGTAAAAGTGAGGCAAATTGTCCTGTCATATTATTTTCTACAACGATAATTTTTTGTGCTTTTTGTATACGATGTTTCACATCTTGCCCCAAGGGAAACACTTGGGATACATGCATATATCCGAGACAAGAATTTGAAAGAATTTCCATAACTTCTTCTAGTACACCATAGGTTGATCCCCAACCTACAATGAGAAAAGAAGGGTTTTCATTCCCTTGATATTTCGACGGAAGGACTTCTTCGGCAAGAAGTTCAAGTCTATACATTCTCTTTTCCATCATCTTTACCCTTGTCTGAGCATCTTCGATGATACGACCATCCTCGTTATGCTCATCACTATCTATATGAACAAATCCTTCTCCAAAACCAGGTAAACCACGAGGAGAAATTCCATCATCAGTAAAAGCATAGCGTTTATATTTTTCATCTGTTTCTATGAAATATTTTTGTGGTTTTTGAGAAAAATCTACTACACTTTTTTTAACTTCACATAAAGACTCCAAGAGGAATTGATCGGTCATAATAATAACAGGAACTTGGTATTTATCTGCTATATCAAAAGCTTTTCTCGCATATGTAAAGCATTCTTCTGGTGTTCCTGGTGCAAAAATTGCTCGAGGAAATTCTCCGTGTCCAATATGGAGAGCAAAGGCAAGATCACCTTGTTCTGTTCTTGTGGGAAGTCCTGTTGATGGGCCGGGTCTTTGTGCAAGATGAACAACAACAGGATTTTCTGTCATACCAGAAAGAGACATACTTTCTGCCATAAGAGCAAATCCACCACCTGATGTCGTGACGAGAGCTCGCGCACCAGCGTACCATGCACCAAGTGCCATAGTAATTGCGGTAATTTCATCCTCTACCTGTTCCACGATAAGAGGAATCTCTTGCGAATATTCGGCCAAAGCATTGAGAACGCCCGTAGACGGAGACATAGGGTAAGAAGAAATAAAATTACAACCTCCTGCCAAAGATCCAAGTGCTAGAGCACGAGAACCATCCAAGAGTAATGTGTGGGGGGATGTTTGTTTTTTTATTTTTAGAGAAATACCCATATCTTTCAAAATCGCTTTCCCTAAATCCCTTCCTTTTTTGGCAGTTTCGATATTTTTGGTAACCATCTCTTCTCCCTTCTGAGAAAAAGTTTTTCTGAGATACTCCAAAAATGCTTCTTCTTTTATTTCAAATATTTTTAGAATAATTCCTGCTACTAAAGTATTGAGAAACATTTTTCCTCCAACTGTATCTACCGTCTCAAGAAGAGGAAGAAAGGAAAATGTTCCTTGTATTTCCTTGCAATCGGCAACAAAAGCCTTGTCAGTAATAATAATCGTATCTTCATCAAATCGATCACTCAATCGCATACATGATTCTTTGTCCAAAGGAAAGGCAATATCGATTTTTCGGACAAAAGCTTGTTTCTTCTTTGAGCCCAATCGAATTTCTATAGAGTTACTTCCTCCACGAACACGCGACATCAATTCTTCTGTAGCAAAGACGTGATACCCTTCTTTTTTAAAAATCTGAAGAAGAACTCTTTCTATAGTTTGCAATCCCTGTCCAGCACTTCCACCCAATACCAAAGAGATGTCTTCTTCGTACACTCGTTTTTTATTCATAAAACTTTATATCATTTTTTCCAAATAGCTCATAAATATATAATTTAGTATATCACGAAGCTTCTTTGTATACAAAAAATGTACTGTTGCATAGTCAAGGTTACATTTTGAGGACTTTCATAATTAATGTTACTTAACGAATAAAACAGTGTTGATGCAATCTTTTGTTTTGGTGTCATCCTGTCCATACCATATCCTCCATGACGTCTGTTTGTGTTGTAATGATAAAGCCATCCTTGGTATTTGTATTCTATTTCTTCCAGCAAATCATGAAATGATACATATTTATAGAAGAACTCTTTCTTCATCGTTTTGTGATATCTCTCTTCATAGTGGTTATAATGATTGTGGTAAAAAATCATTCCACCATACTACTTCTATACCAATGGAGTTACAGAATGTTTTGAATTCTTCAGATCTGTTGTCTACACGAATACGTTCTATAGTGAAAGGAACTCTTGAATGATGTGCTGTACAAATTAATAGCATTTCTCGCATTTTCTTTATAAAGCTTGGCAATGACATATCTGGAAACAATCATCAAGGCATCAAAACTCATCATTTTCTTTGTCTTCCGGAATGAATAACTTCCATCCATTTGAAGCTCATTCCAGTTTATCAAGGCAATAGAGTTTGGGTTCTTTCTGTATCCATCTCTGTATTCATGCGTGTAGCGAATCTTTTCTCTTTTCAGAATTCTGTATACGGTTGATTGGTCTCTCTTTATGCCATATTCATCCAATTGCTCTGTTATACCGCAATGGTCCTTTGTTTCTCTGGGAAAGAGCAATGTGGATAATAATGTCTTGAATATATATTATTGGTGTTTTATTGTGAATTGGTCTATAGCTTTTGGTCCTGGTTTTTGTGGGATAAGAGCATTTCTTCCTTCTTTCTTGTATCTTGATGTTATTCTAGAAACGGCGTTTGGATGCATATGCAACATATTTGCGATTTGAGTTCTGTTTATAGACTTTTGGATATATTTTTTCAAGATGCTTTCTTTCATATGTAAGGCTTCCTCGAGGGTGGATCGTTTCATAGTGGTTATAATGATTGTGGTAAAAAATCATTCCACCATACTACTTTAGATCTAAATCCGAAAGGTAACCCTAATTGCTGCAATTGTAACAAAAACACCAATTTTTTACTTTTTCAGAATAGACAAAAATGTCTCCGAAGGAATATGCACTCGCCCCATTGAAGCCATTTTCTTTTTCCCACGTTTTTGTTTTTCAAGTAATTTTCGTTTTCGCGTTATATCTCCTCCATACAGTTTTGCGATAACATCTTTTCGGAAAGGACTTATCGTTTCTCGTGCAAGAATTTTCCCCCCTACAGCAGCTTGAAGAGATACAGTAAAGCTTTGTTTTGGTAAAGCTTCTTTTAATTTTTCTACTAACCTCTTCCCTTCTGAATAAGCTCTTTCTTTTGGAACAATTCTTGAAAGTGCATTTATTAAATCACCGGCAACAAGAATATCAAGCTTCACAAGCTCACTTTGACGATATCCTATAGTTTCATAAAACATAGAGGCAAATCCGGAAGAGATACTTTTTAGATCATCATGAAAATTTACAATTATTTCTGAAAGGGGATTTTCAAATTGCAATACGACACGAGTTTCATCAAGATACTCTGTATTTATATAAGATCCTCGGGCTTTTGTTGCAATATCCATAACCGAACCCACGTACTCTTGAGGAGTAACGATTTCTAGCTTCACATACGGTTCTTGCGTCATCTTTATCTCAGAAGGATCTGGATAATCAAGTGGTGAATAAAGAGAAATAAATTTATCAGCTCCTGTTTTCATTATTCTATAAACAACACTTGGTGTCGTAACCGTTGGATCAAAAGCATATTCTCTCAATAAGCGCTCCCGAATAATTTCCAGATGAAGCATTCCCAAAAAACCACAACGAAAACCTCTTCCTAGCGCAAGATTACTTTCTGGCTCAAAACTAAAAGCAGCATCGTTTAATTTAAGTTTTCCCAATGATTCACGCATAGCATTATAATCTTCCCCATCATTTGGATAAAAACTTGCAAAAACCATCGGTTGAACCTCCCTATATCCTTCAAGCATTTTTACTTTTCCAAAAGCTGAAACAAGTGTTATGGTATCTCCAACACGACATTGATCAATACTTTTTAATCCTGTGGCAATATATCCAATAGATCCCGTTTCAAGATTTCCTTGTGCAAAGAGTGTAGGTGTAAAAACCCCAACCTCACCCGCCTCTGTTTCATTTTTTGTCGCCATCATTATAATTTTTTCACCTGATCGTATAGTTCCATCTACGACACGAACATACGCTATCACACCCTTATAATCATCATACTGACTATCGAAAATCATAGCTCTAAATATTTCATGAGGATTTCCTTTTGGAAAAGGAATTTTTCGTATAATTTCTTGTAATATTTTTCCTACTCCTTCACCTGTTTTTCCTGAAGCACAAAGAATATCTTCTTCTTTACATCCCAAAAGGTGGATAATCTCTCTTTTTGTTTTTTCTACTTGTGCATTAGGAAGATCAATTTTATTTACCACAGGAATAATCTCAAGATTTTGTTCGAGAGCAAAATAGAGATTAGAAAGAGTTTGTGCCTGAACACCCTTTGTTGCATCTACAAGAAGTATGGCTCCCTCGACAGCAGAAAGTGATCGAGAAACTTCATATTGGAAATCAACATGTCCTGGTGTATCGATAAGATTGAGTACATACACCTCCCCTTCCATCTCATAGTGCATTTTTACAGGCTGAAGTTTTATGGTTATTCCTCGCTCACGCTCCAAATCCATTTGATCAAGAAGTTGTTCTTTCATTTTCCTATCCTCAACTGTGTGTGTATGTTCCAAAAGACGATCAGCTAAGGTGGACTTTCCGTGATCAATATGAGCTATGATGCAAAAATTTCTTATAAAAGACAATCGGTTCATACCACTGTTCTTTTTTCTAAAAATAATATTTCCTTACGCAAAGGATTTTTTCTTCTTCAAACATACCAGTATAGAAAGAAATAGGCAAATAAAGAAATTTTTACCTCTTTCGAGCAAAATAAGATATACTCTATTTTTACATACCTTCTATATCTTGTTGTTGTGAAACAGCAAGTGTCCGTGGTCTTCCAAAAATACGAATATATACTTTGTTTCTAAAATCACAAAATTCTTCTATTTTCAATAAATGACTCATAACTATGTATATAAGTAGGCCAAAAAATCCGAAAACAAGTTGACCAAAAAATTTCTATAAACGTATCGATTTCTATAAAACCCCAAAAATTTTTTACTGTCTGAATAGCTAGAGCAGAAATAATGGTTGCAAAAATAATACGTACAAGAGTAAGAAAAAGATTATGGGTATCAAAAAAAGTAAATTGTTTTCTTAGAACAAACAAAAGAAGAATTATTTGAACGATACTAGCTACTGAAAATCCTATAGCCAAAGAATAAACTCCCCACAGAGGTAAGGTGATGATTACAATGATAATATTTACTGCTTGTGAGAATAAGGCTATAAAAAATGGAGTTTTTGTATCTTCCAGAGAATAAAAAGCTCTCACAACAAGAGGGAGAAGACTTTGTGCAAAAAGACTTAAAGAAAGTATCCCTAAAACTTGAGAAGTAAGTACTGTATCTTTCCAATCAAAAATACCTCCACCGAGAACGACGCGAACAATTTGAGCCCTAAGAAGAATAAGGAATACTGTTGCGGGGATAACAAAATAAAGAATTCTTCGTAGAGTTTTAAGAAATGCTTCTGTGAATTCCTTCATATTACCATCACTCGCTGATTGACTCAATTTTGGAAAAACAGCAACTGCGAAAGAAATTCCAATAAGTGCCAAAGGTATACTTTGAAGATTATTAGCAAGGTTGAAAACAGCAAGAGATCCCGATGCCATAAGAGAAGCAAAAATGGTTATAATCCAGAAATTAATCTGATGAGAGGCTACCGAAAAAATTTGAGGAATCATTAAAAATAATATTTTTTGCACCTGTTTATTCTTCCAAGGAGCTTCTTTGGGTAGAGAAAATATATATCCATTTCGAAAAGTTGCTGGCATCTGAACACAAAAATGCATCAAAGCACCAAAGACAACTCCCCATGCCAATCCAGAAAGTCCCCACATATCAACAAGAACAAGTGCTCCGAAAATAATCCCTATATTGTAAAAAATAGGAGCCAAAGAATATGCTAAAAAGGATTTTCTTGCTATAAGAACACCTCCAAAAACAGCACTTGCACCCAAAAGAATCGGGCTAAGAAGCATAATTCTTGAAAAAAGAATTGTCATTTCTCGCTTCTCCCCCTCAAAGCCGGGAGCGATTCCATAAATAAGCAAAGGCATAAAAATCATAGCAAAAAAGCCTATAACGCTAATAGCTCCTACAAGAAGAATAAGAAAATCTGAAGTAAGTTTCCATGCGTTTTGAGGAGCTTCCTTTGTGTATACTTTTGTGAAAATAGGAATAAAAGCAGCACTTAGTGCCCCGAGGACGAGAACTCCGTAAAGAAAATCAGGTATTCGAAAGGATGCGTAGTAAATATCAAGAACATCCCCTGCTCCAAACATAGAAGCAAGAATTCTATCTCGAAGAAGTCCGAGAAGGCGACTGAGTAAACCAGCCACAGCCAAAAGTAAGGCAGCTCCAGCTACAGTAGAAATTGGATGTGTACACCAAAAAAAACATGAGGGTAAAAAAGACTTTTTCATCATCACAATGTTTCAAAAACAATTCCTGTAAAAATATCTTTATTCCAATTTCCTGACTGAAATAATTTACCATTTCCTTTTTCTTCTAATTGAGATGTTTTCCAAATAACATCCCATGTTTCAGGATACGTTATTGAATAAGAATATTGCCTCTCTTTAAGTCCTGGTTGTTTTTGAGAAAGAAGAGAAAATGTAGAGGGAGTTTTTGTATTTTGCATATCAAAATGAAATGGCAATTTATAGGTATAAGTAACGGTAACACTTTCCTTCGGGCTTACATAAACCCAATTTCCAAAAACTGTTTTTTCAGATTCTTCAAAAACTTGCGTTCCTGATTCTTCATGTACACGAAGAGTTTCATCAATTTTTTTGAGATCTGCGTCTATCAAAAACCCAAGTGTTTTATAATCTAATGGATCACGAACTTGTTCTCGAGTATGTCCAGAAACCGAAAGGAGTTCGGATCCTTTTGGAACATATATTCTCATATAGTCAGCATTCACTTGATTATACCAATAATAAGGAGTATCTCCACCAAGATGTTCCCTACGAATAGTTACGGTATCTACTATGGATCCATCCGTGCGAATTTCCGAGCTATGTTTAATCATCTCATCAATAACACGATCTGTCTTAAAGCCATTAATATTGGAGTGGACGACATTCAAATAGTTATACTCTGTTTTTAACACTTCTCCAGCCCAACCAGCTGAACTATACAACTCTTGTATTTTATCATTACGAGAATAGAGCAAAATTTGTTTTTCAGCAAGTGCCTGATAGAGAATCTCAAGAATTTCTGATGCGTGTATACTCTTAGAATTTTCAAACACTCTTTTAACAAGAAGAGGTGCGAGATCATCTAAAATCTTTTTTGGAGCATTTTCTTCTTTATCATAACCTTCTTCAACTTGATACTGCAAGGATTCCATAAAATTCTTTTCATCTACAGAAATATCATATTCTTCTAAATAAATAGGTCCTGTTATGCGAAGAAAATACTTTAATAGTTCTGGTGTTATAGCAATAACCCCATCAACAGTTGGTCCTCCTCCTTTTTCATAAAAATGCATAGCTTTTTTTGCAGAAGAAGGAAAATCTGCAAACCAATTACTATCGTGCAAACTCCAACCAGAGCTTATTTTTCGTATTGGTTCAGGTGGAATAACATCAACAGTAAGTTGTCCGTCTGGATTAAAAATACCATCAATAAAAAAATCTTGTATATGCCCATTTTTCATACTTAAAAGCCCATAACTCCCAATAAATCCCCCTGTTGCACGTATTTCATGAGGATTTTGCAAAAGAAAGAGGTATTTTCTTGGTCCATTGGCTCCGAGCATATCTTCAAAAACTTCCATATTTTCAATATATTGATTCATAAGTTCTTCGGCAGTAGGAAGAGATGTTTTTATAAGAAGGAAAGCCTCCTTTTTTTCTTCAGGGAGATGGTCTATACGAATATTCTCTATATTTTCATAGGCTTTTGAAATATGACCTTTCGCAACAACTATATGTTTTGAAAAAGTCCGGAGTATTTCTAATAATGTCGTATCATGAATATCTTGAATCTCAAAAGGATTTCCTATGCCAACTATAGCTTCTACCGCCCTATTCATTTCTTTTCCGGCCAAAGAAAGTTCCGTGGCAGCCTCAAGAGCATTACTTCCTGAAGAAATTTTAGAAAGAAAAGGAAGTGATTTACTTGAATTTTTAAGAAGCCCTGCCCATGCATCAAAATCTGTTGCGATATAAGAAAAGCGTTTCGCAGCATTATCAAAAGAGTCTCTTGACTCAACGAAATTTAATCCTTTCATTTCTTCTATGGCAGTAAATACATCCCCCATACCCTCACTACTTACGCCAAGAACATACCCTTGGAGAGAAATTCCTCGAAAAATAAAGAAACTCATTGAAATAAATAGGAATAAAAAAGTTGCTGTTATAGAAAAAAATGAAAGGTG
>JAGYLL010000050.1 GCA_018401135.1 Candidatus Moraniibacteriota bacterium
ATAATACTTATAGAGATGAAAAAACCATAGAAGAGGCTGAAAAATTTTATAAAAAAGCACTTGAATTTAATGCGACCTATTCACCAGCATATGCTAATTGGGCTATTATGTATTTGGATCTCGGAGAGACGCAAAAAGCTCGTGAGATTATAGAAGAAGGACTTTCTCGTATTCCTGATGCACAAGAATTGAAAAATATCGAGAGTGTCTTTGGAGGAGAATAATATAATAGATAATTATGGTAATTTATGGATAAAAAAGGATACCAGAAACGTATACTCTTGGCAGAGGATGATATTTTTGTAAGAGATATGTACTCGGTTCGTCTTAAAAAGGACGGATACGAAGTAAAAACAGTAAAAGATGGTCGCCAAGCATTGGAATGGCTTTCTCAAAATACACCTGACATAATATTACTTGATATTATGATGCCTTTTATGGATGGATTAGAAGTTCTTGCGGAGATTCAAAAAAATGAGAATCTTAACACTATTCCTGTTATTATGCTTACAAATCTTTCTGAGGGAGATGATATTAGAAAAGCACTTACTCTAGGTGCAAGTGATTACATCATAAAATCCCATTTTACTCCATCAGAGATTGTTTCAAAAGTGAATACACTTTATTGGCAATTACGAGAACAATAAAAATAGAGATTTCCTAAATCTCTTTTTATGGGGTTTTTTTGTAAAAGACTATTTTTTGAAAGTGAAATGTATCGAGTAGTGAATGTGTACTATTCCAACGGTAAAAAATGAAAAATGGTAATACATATGAAAAACGGAATACACATTGTACTTATGGGAATAGTTATTTTTGGATTAGCAAAAGGAGTTCAGTATTATTTTTACGAAGAGACCTCAAATAAACAGATGAATACTTTTTTCCAAGAGAATCTTTCTGAGGAAAAAGAAGAAGGCGGTGCAATTGAAGAGGGGATTCGTGTTAATCAGGAAGATACTTCTATTTCTCTTACTTCTTTAATGGAAAAAAAATATGACGGAAGAGATCTTCGTCTTGAAGAAAAAATAGAAGAAAATACTATTTATACACGATATTTTATAACCTATAGGAGTGGAGATTTGACTATTTCTGGGATTCTTAATATTCCCAAAGGAGAGATTCCTGAGGGTGGTTTTCCTGTTTTATTTTTAAATCATGGGTATATTGATACCGCTGTCTATACGAATGGACGAGGTTTAAGGAGGGAGCAAGATTATTTTGCTCGACAAGGATTTGCTGTTTTCCATAGTGATTATAGAAATCATGCACAGTCTGATAAAGATCTAGGCGGAGACGATTTTTTTCGTTTTGGTTATGTAGAAGATGTTATTAATGCTGTTTTTGCTGTGCAATCTTCAGAATTCCTCTTTTTGAGTAAGGATCGTTTTGGTATGCTGGGACATTCTATGGGAGGGGGGATTGCACAGACTATTATGGTTGTACAGCCTGAGCTTATAAATGCTTTTGTCCTTTATGCTCCAGTTTCGAGCGATGTTCGTGATAATTTCTATCGATGGACTTCCCGAGACGATGTAATAGTCAAGGAAATAGAAAAAAAGTATGGACTTCCAGAAACATCCCCTGATTTCTGGAGAGATATTTCTCCGATGACTTTTTTTGATCGAGTTATAAAGCCAACTATGATTTTTCATGGAACTCTAGATGATAGTTGTAATATTCTATGGTCTCGCAAGACAGAGGAAAGTCTCATTTCTTTGGGAAAAGATGTTGAACTCATAGAATATACTGGAGAACAACATGAATTTTTTTTAAATCATAATAATTTTTTAGAAAAAAGCAAAGATTTCTTTGTAAAAAACATATAAATTTATTGAAAGTGAAAGAAAAAAAAGAAAAATGCGTATTGAATGATTGTTAGGCTAGATTTTTAGAAAATACAAATGAAAATAATGGAAAACGTTTCTCAAAGTGATGAGGAGTTGGTGAAACTTTCTCTTAAAGAGAGGGAGTTTTTTGGGTATATTGTGGATCGATATGAAAAAAGTCTTTTTCGTTATATACAACGCATAACAAATGTTCCTCTAGAAGATGTTGAGGATCTTCTTCAAGAAAGCTTTATCAAGGCATATACCCATCTTAATAGCTTCGATCCTTCTTTAAAATTTTCATCGTGGATATATCGTATAACGTATCATCATGTTATAAGTTCTCATAGAAAAAGAAGTATTCGCCCCGAAGGAAATAGTATAGATGTAGAAAATTCAGTACTAGAGAATATTGCTTCGCAAGAGCATATTATAGATGATATAGATACAAAAGAAAGAAATAAAAACTTAGAAAAAGCTCTTCAGAAATTAGATAGTAAATATAAAGAGGTGATCATACTATTTTTTTTTGAAGAGAAGGATTATAGAGAGATATCTGATATCTTAGAGAAGCCTATTGGAACGATTGCTACGCTTCTTTCTCGTTCAAAAAAAAGACTGCGTCAATTATATGATAAAGAAAAAGGAATATGAAAGAACAATTAAAAGATAAGATTTTTCAAGAAATTGAGAAAAAAAATATTGTGCCAAAGCCAAAATGGCACTTTCTTCTCAAGGATTGGGTTCTTTGGATTGTTGGAATATCAGCACTCCTTGCGGGGAGCGTCTCCATTTCTTCTCTTCTTTTTCTTTTTATAAATATTGATGGACCCCTAGCAAAAGCACTTTTTTTCTCAGGTTGGAAACAAATACTTTCTTTTATTCCTTTTTTGTGGATTATTTTGGGAGGGTTCTTTCTTGGTATTGCTTGGTATAATATTCGTCATACACAAAGAGGATATCGATTTCATATTTTTGTTGGAGGAATACTTTTTCTTTTTCCATTAGTGTTCGGAACAATTTTTTATGTTGTTGGTGGTGGGCATATGGCAGAATTTATTTTGGGAAAATATGTACCACAATACGAAACATTTATGGAAAGACAACAATTTTTTTGGAATCGTCCAGAAGAAGGGTTTCTTGCTGGAAAAATATTTTTTGATAACAAGGGAAATGAAGAAATGAGGATCTGTGATGTTGAGGGAAATGAATGGACGATTCTTGTAGAAGAAAGACTTTCTGATTACGGAGAAGGATTATTTTTGCAAGGAACGCTTGTTCGTATGACAGGTTCTATTCAAGGAGAATGGGCTTTCAAGATAGAGAGTATTTTACCATGGAAAATGAGAGGGGGTCATAATTATTTGATGAAAAAAGAGGGTTCATATCTGGGAGATATCGCCCTACCACAACATAATAAAAAAAGAGAATCATTTATGTTCGATAATTGTCAGTAATAGTCTCTTTAGAAAGTATTTTTTGTAGAGAGAATATGTTTTGTGTAAAAAATAGACAGGAGAGAATTATTAGCATAACCATTTTTTTTCTTTGTGGTTTTTTTGTGCTAGAATAAAGAATATGAGAATT
>JAGYLL010000051.1 GCA_018401135.1 Candidatus Moraniibacteriota bacterium
ACCTACTCCTATTTGTTTTTCATCGATAGTAACTACAGGAACAAGAGCTTTATTGGAAGCGGTGAGAAAAACTTCATCAGCGTCAAACATCTCTTTTATAGATACAGGAATCTCTTTTACCAAAAAACCATATTCTTTTGCTAACTCTATAACTACAGATCGTGTCGTTCCACAAAAAATATCGTCTTTTGGAGTAAAAAGAACAGAATCTTTTACCACAAAAATATTACTCGTAGAAGCTTCGAGCATTTGACCATTATGGGTATAGATAATTTCAAAGACATCTTTCTTTTCAGGATATTTCCTACGAAAATGTAGAGCTTTTATATAATTTGTTGTTTTGGCAGATGCGAAATCTCTTTTGTGTTCCAACGTTTCTACCTGTACACCCTTTATATACACTGCTTCTTGGAGAAGAGGAACGTTTTCAAGAAGAATACAAAAGGATTCTTTTCCCTCAGGAAGAAATCCCCCTTCGCTATAGCCACCCGTGAGAAGTGAACGGATCGAAAATCCTTTTTGAATATTTCCATTTCTCTTGAGAAGTTCTTGTATTGTGTGGTAATGATCTTGTTTGGAAAGGGGTATTTCTAATTCAAGTGCCTTTGCACTTTTTTCAAATTGATTTCTGTGTCGATCATAAAGAAAGGGCTCTCCTCCAAAAATAGGAATGACATCAAAAACTCCGTATCCTCGGAGAAGTCCTGTGTCCCGAACATAAATAAATGCTTTATCCAAAGAAACAAATTCTCCATTTACAAATGCGGTAGGCATATTTTTTTAGTATTTTGTTTTAGAAAGAAATTATTCCAAAATACCATCAAGATTAACATCATAAAGAATGGCTTCTTGAATATGTCTGTATGAAAACATTTCTTGTTCAGAAAACCAAATTTTTATTTCTTTTTGAGCTTCTTCAGCTGTTCCTGAGGCATGGATGAGATTACGGACTGATCGTCCATCAATATCAGCTAATTGATAAGAGTCTAGAGTTAAATCTCCTCGAATAGTCCCTACGTCACTAGAAAGCGGTTCTGTTCCTCCTGTTATTTTTCGAACTAAACCAACAGAATGAGCGCCTTCCAAAATCATAGCTACTACAGGACCCGATGCAAGATATTTTGCATTTGCTTCCAAAACAGCCATTCCATTTTCTCTATACGTTGCATAGGGAGATTTCAATCCTTTTTTCTCATACGCTTTGGAGGCTTTTTCTCCTACCGTTTCTAGCCATTCTTCTCCTCCTACCATATAATGTTCTCGTGCTTTTTCTGGGGTGGGTATATCCATCTTCATAGCCACGAGTTTGAGACCTACACGTTCATAGCGTTTAACGATTTCCCCTACAAGAGATCGTTGTATTCCATCGGGCTTGATGATAACAAGTGTTCTTTCTTTGTAGAGCTTCTGAGATACTTCTTTCATATATTTTTACTTATAGGATACATTTTTTATAGAGACACCAAGTACGAAATGACTTTTTGAGTATACAAAAAAGAAATGAAAAAAACAAGATAGGATCATTTTTTACAAAAAATCAAATACGTAAATACTTTCGTATAGCAAACCAACTACTCACAATACCCAAAAAGATTCCGACACAAGGAATGCCCACAAGAGGTATCCACCAATAAAGCGCTATTATCTTAGAAAGACTTCCTTCTCCAAGAAAGTTCTCGATAAGAGGAACAAAATATCGAGAAGAAATAAACAAAAGAAGAAGGGTTGTTAGAGAGGCGAAAAGTCCATAAAAGATTCCTTCAAAAATAGAGGGTAATTTTATATAAAGATTCGAAGCCCCTACAAGCCTCATTATCTCAAATTCTTTTCTTTGCGAATACAACGTGAGACGAATAGCATTATCCGTAATAAGCGCGGAAATAAGAAGGAAAATAATTCCTGTAGCAAGTCCTATTTTTTGTGTGACCACAAGCAAAGAATTGAGTCGGTTTAAATACGCTTTATTTCGATCATAATTTATTTCATCAATTTCTTGTGCAAAAGCAGATGCTTTGAGCATAGTATCTATACGCTCATAATCATTAGGGTCGTGGGCTCGTATAATCAAAGAGTGTGGGAAAGGATTTTCTCCTATTTCATCAAGTGCCTTCTTAATAACCTCATTATCTCCTTCTACATTAAGAAGAAGATCCACAGCTTCATCACGAGAAACGAATTCAACAGAGGCTATCTCTTGATAATTTTCTAATTGACTTTTAATTTCAAGTGCCCTTACTTCTTCTACATCAAACTCAAAGTAAAGACTTATATTGAGTTGTTTTTCGATACCACCCAAAGTCATATTTACTGCAAGACCCAAAATAAGTGTAACGCTCATAATATAAAGAGAAAGCACCATAACGCTCACGGTTGCCAGAGAAAGCCAACCGTTTCGTACAAAGTTTTTTGCTCCCTCTCGAAACGTTCTCCAGAATTTTACTATTTTCATACAATATGTATTTTTTATTTTTCAAAAAAATTAGAGAGAGTATCTCCCATTAGCCTCATCTCTCACCACAACTCCTTCTTCTAGAGCAATAACTCTCTTTCCGAGATCATCCACAATATCCTTTGCGTGTGTTGCCAAAAGTACCGTCGCACCGAATTCATTCATTTTCAAAAGAAGATTCATAATATCTCTCGTGGCTTTGGGATCAAGATTTCCCGTAGGCTCATCAGCAACCAAAACATGAGGTCGATGTACAAGTGCCCTTGCCAAACTCACGCGCTGACTCTCACCCCCACTCAATTGGTATGGATACATATCCGATTTTTTTTCTAAACCAACAACAGCAAGAATACCAGGAATTTCACGTTTAATATTTTTTGTTGTCCATCCAGCAACTTCCAAAGCAAAAGCAACATTTTCAAAAACAGTTTTATTGGGGAGTAATTTAAAATCTTGAAAAACAAGTCCGAAATTTCTTCTATAGTACGGGAGGAGTCTTCTTTTTATATCCGTTGTAGGTCTTCCACCAAAATATACCGTTCCTTTTGTAGAAAACTCTTCTGCATACAGTAATCGCATCAATGTCGATTTACCCGCTCCACTTGGACCAACAAAACTAACAAATTCACCCTCTTGTATAGAAAGAGCAACATTCTTAAGGACAGGGTCTCTTTCATCATAAGCCATACTCACGTCCTCAAAAACAATAAGTGGCTTAGACATTTCTTCTTCTTTACGAAGATCGCTTTTTTTTTGTATTCCAAACATAGTATTTTTTCTCTTTTTACTCTCTCTATCTTATCAC
>JAGYLL010000052.1 GCA_018401135.1 Candidatus Moraniibacteriota bacterium
AAAATGTTATAGTAGGTATTCTTATACTCCTCATTTTCTGTATAACGGTTGTGTATATAGTTTTTTCTCTACAAAAAAAAGAGATTCCACCTCAGACTCAACAAGATATAATTTCTCAACAAAAAAATACTCTTTCTGAAGAAGAAAATGAAGCAACCGCTCCTTCTCAAGAAACTTCCCAATCGCAATCTCTCTCAGGAAATGTCGTTGAAATTATACAAGGAACAGATACATCAGATGATATGTGGATAAAAGTACTTTCCCAAAAAGAAAATGAAGAACAGGGAATGGAAATTCAAAAAGAATATGCATTTTTTCTTTCGGGAGCATCAACACAAGGAGGTACAGAAATACAAGGAGGAGACGCAGTGCAGATTTTTTACCAAGGCGAACTCTCACAAACAGACTACATTTTTGTAGAAAAGATTGAAAAAATACAATAACAAAAATATGAAAATGAACTATAAAAATTTAGGTTCTCGAAAAAATAAAATTTTAATTTGGTTTTTGTTTTTTCTTGCAGTTGGAGTTTTTATCTTAGTATTATTTCTTAGTTTCTCTGAAAAAAAAGAATTTGAAATTTCAGAAATACCTTTCTTAGAATCTTCTGATTCTAGTCTCGTATCTACTCCTGATCTAAAAATACAAACTTCTCAAACAAATTTTGTTATAGGTGATTTCGATGAAGTAAAAATATTGCTTGATAGGGATGGAGAAGGACCTGAGATCGCTCAAGATATAACGACGAGTACCGTTCTCTATTCAAATGATCCTTCCATTGCTGAGATATCAAATATTTTTGAAACGAAGGGGCAGTTAATGTTGCATAAAGAAGGTAAAACTTCGATCGTTGCATTGTATGAAGATATGAGTGCCGAAATTGAAGTTTTTGTAGAAAATCCAAAACTTTCGGTATATTGTAAGGCTTATCCTGAAAATGTCAGAAAAGGAGAAACCGTTGAATGGATTGTTTTTTTCTCTGAAAAAGGAGTTCCAAATTACTCCTATACATGGAAAGGTACCGATGGTTTCGTAGGAGACCTCGGTATGGTTGCTATGACATATGAGACTTCTGGAAGAAAAGAAGCGAGTGTAGAAATTGTTGATATGGTTGGAAATAAAGCAAGTGCTGAATGTACGCCATTAGAAGTTTCTGATTAATTAAAATATTTTTAAGGTGGTAAATCGGAATGTTTATGCATAAAGTAAAATCTATGAGTAGTATGAAAAAGAGAAATTTAGAAAAATATTTTTTTATAAGCTTGATCCTTTGTTTTGTATTTTTTCCTTCTTATAGCAATGCGGATATTTCTCGTCAACTTCGATCTCCAGAGGAACGAGTTTTGTCTAGCATTTCTCATGGACAGCAGTTTAAAGCAGGAGATAGTATACGATATACCGGATATGAAACTTTAGATCTTTGTCCCATAAATGGAACACCTTGTTCGCCACAAACTTGGTGGACAGAAGATATTGAAAATTGTTATGTGACATTGGGTCTTTTGCGCAGTGGTAATTATATGGATTATACCTTCGGTTCTTCTTTTAAGGGATCTTTAACTCGGAGTGGTACTAATGGAAATATGATTACTTGTTCTTTCGACAAGCAATTTAGTTTCCCATCAGGTTATAAAAAAGGAAACGCACTTGCTGGAATATATGTTTCTTATGGAACGGATGATTTCAATGATTGGTTTAACTTGGGACCTTGGGGAGAGCATATCTATGTAAGTGAAGAGGATAATCTTCCTCCGACAGCATATTTTTGGCAAAGTTTTTCAAATTACAATGAAGACAATATCAAAGATCGTACTGTGAATAAGATAAGGTTCGAAGGACAAGGTGTCGACCCTGAAGGGAGTATCGCTTCTTGGGAATTATTTGTTAATGGAAAAAGAGTTTTGAGCGCAACAGTGTCTCCTCCAAAAAGCCCTATAATGAGTAGTCCTATATATACTCTTGATACTGATGATTATCCAGCAGGTATGATAACGGTGAAGTTTAGTGTTCGAGATGTTCTTGGTTTGGAAGGGAGTGTCTCTGAGACAGTAGAACTTGGAAATGAAACTATAAACGGATCCTGTGGAACAGCAGCAAAAACCTATACCTCAACACAAACAGCCTACACAGGAACTTTTTGCTCAGCAGGAACTGTCTTTCCAACTTCACCAACCTTTTTTCCTGCACCAGGATCCTCTATTTCTTGGCAATGTGACGGTTCGAATAGAGGAACAAGTGCTTCTTGCACCGCAACACGACAACCAATAACACCACCACCTCCTCCTCTAACCCTCAATTTTTGGTCAGATGCAGGACCTAATCCAATTCTTTACAATACCGCAACAATACTACGATGGAATTCAACCAATGCTACATTGTGTGAAGCATCAGATGCTTGGAGTGGGGAAAAGCTTCTAAGTGGAAATAGCGGAACAGGACCTCTTACTTCAGCTAGAACCTACACACTCACGTGTTCAGATGCAGGCGGGTCTATCACAAGAAGTGTCACGGTAAATGTAGGAAGTCAACCAGCCCTTATTCTAAAAGAGGGGGATTGTAGTAATGCACGACCAGCACTTCCTACCGATTTTCCTATTCCTGTAGAAAACAGTAAAACCATAGCAGTTTGTGATCAAGATAATAATCAAGTGAGCCCCACTTCGTGGAATCTTTCAGATCCAAACTCAGCCTTTACTGTAGATGGAAATATTACCTCTCAAACCAGAATTTTCACAGTAAAGGAAAGTGCGTCTAATGGACAAGAAATTGAAATAAAAGCAACAAAAACTAATTACACTGATTCAGGTATAGTTACTTTACAAGTAGATAAAAATGGACCTTTTTCTCCCCCTACTCCAAAACAACCTCCTGTCTGGAAAGAAGTTGCTCCATAGAGATGAGAGAGAGGGAAAAGAATAAAAACAAAAAGAACAGTATCTCCAAAGATACTGTTCTTTTGAAATCTTAGAAAGAAATGAAGAAAAGAAAGAAAAGAAATACAAATCCCTCCCCCTCGATGACTCGGGTACTCCCTTTTGGCAAAGGAAGAGAAGAGAGAAAAAAATATGGAGTCGTATGCTGCATAAGGTC
>JAGYLL010000053.1 GCA_018401135.1 Candidatus Moraniibacteriota bacterium
ATTTAGAGAATTTGCAATTGAAACTAACATCGGGCTTAAGGAGAGTTTCGACTGAAAGGAGAAATTCGGGCGGAGTCTGCAAGACGGAGCTCTTTAAACCCTGTTAAATGGTTTTTCTGCAAGAAAAACTGCTGGAGAACGAAGTTCGTAAGCACCGTATGACGGAAACCCACACACCTATATTTGAATTGATTTTATTTTTTCAGCAAGTATCTCTGCAAGTTTCATATGACTTTCTTTTATCATATGAACACCATCTGTACCAACTTCTAGATTACTTGCATCTAAGAATGAACAATTATTTTTTTTGGCGATTTTCGAATAAATATCTCTTAACTCTTTTGATTTTTCTTCACCACCAATATATCTTTCTTGAGCATATTTTGTTTGCTCATTTATTTTTGGAGGAGAAATAATAATTAATTGGGGATATTTATCTTCAGATTGAGATTTTCTACCAAGTATAATTTTTACGAAATGTTCCTCTAAAAGATTTCCTATTTCTTGAGCTGAATTTCGAAATACATGTTTTAATTCATTAGTTCCCAACATAAGAATTACTATATCAAGAGGGTCGTGAGAATCTAAACAAGGGATTAAATATGAACTTCCATTTCGACCTTGTTTATTTGGTCGTGTATCTTCAGATACTAAAGTTCTGCTATTTAGCCCCTCTTCTATTATTTCAAAATTTGAACCTAATAATGTTTGTAAAACTTTAGGAAATCTCTCCTCTTCTGAAAATCTCAGATATTTAGTACTTGGAATATATCCCCAAGTATTAGAATCGCCAAAACATAAAATTCTTTTTTTGTTCATACTTATTTGAATAAAATCAATTCTTTAGAATATTTTTGTGTGTGGGTTGAGTAATATGGCATTTAACGTTTCCGTGTATGAGATGTTGCGACCGAAGGGAGCAATATGGGATAGGTCATTCGGGGAATGACCGAACCTCATACACGGTGTTAGCTGATGTATTCCTTTTCTTTTCCGACGATAGTCGGTTGTTTTAAAAAATTTTCAAATTTCTTTTTCCCGTTTAGGGGAGAGAGAAGAGGGGAATTAAAGGGGTGAATTCCCCCTCCACCAAACATCCTATTTATATTTTTCCTGGCAAATACTTTACTGTTTCATTTCCTCGTCATTACTTGGTAGCGACAACAACATCACTCGCGCGTATTCTGAATAGTAAAAGCCCGAATATTATCAGAAAAGCACAAAATAAAAACGCTGTGTGCAGGCTTGTATCTGCTATCCAGCCAACAATGGGTAGCATAATGGCAATATATCCACTAGTCATGAGAGATATTGTGGAAAGAGCTGTAGCTCGTCCAGATCCCTCTATGTGCCTATTTTGATAATCAGCAATAATAGGATCTCTCATGTTTCCTGTCGCATCAGTGAGTAAAAAAAGAAATACGGCCATTATGGGTTGCAGTACCCATGCCATTGCAGCCCATAAAACAGCTGGGACTATAGAGATAATAAGCATACTCTTTTCAACACCAAACCATTGTTCAAGCTTATACGCGTACCACTTGGTTATAGCAATCAGAAGAGATGATACCCCTAAGACATACCCATACCAAGATGTTGGCACGTCCGCACGGACAAAATATACCTGGTATATTTCCATGAGTGCAAACGAAAGTGTGAATATGGAAAAGAAAGTAATCTTACGCAGACGGCTGTTTTTTCTTAAAAGACGTATACCTGAACCGAGTTGACGCAACATACTCTCCTGTTCGTGTTCCAGCTCTTTCCCTGCTACCGTATTAATAACTGGTTCGCGTAGAATCAAAGTCAGAAGCAGGCCAACCACTGATGAGGCAAATGTAAGCTGAAACAAGAAGTAAAAATTTTGAATAGTGTGAACACGGGCAAGAAACCCTCCGACAAAAGCGGCTAGTGCAAACGCGACTGCAAGAGCACCATTATATATTGAAAATACTTTTTGAGCATCTTGTTCACGTCCAATAGACTTTAATTCATCGTAAATAAATGCATGGTCAGTACCAGACCAAAAAGCATTGGCAAGACCAAACAAACCAAAAACTAAAGCAAAACCGACAAAAGTATCCATATACAGCCATATAATCCACCCGATGACGGAAATACAAGCTCCAAGAATCATACTCGTTTTTCTCCCGTATTTATCAGCAAGTACACCTGTGGGAACCTCAAAAAACATGCCTGATAAAAGAACAATTGAACCGAGCGTGAATATTTGTTGCAAAGAAAGACCCTTCGCTAATAAAAAAAGAGTAAAGATTGGACCGGCAAACGTAAGCGTTCGGACGCTTTGAGCCAGAATCAGTCGTCGGATTGATGATGTGAGCATACTTTTTGGTAATGTTTTTATTGGTCGTATTTTCCCCTATAAAATAATTGTACCGATAGGGACTCCATATTGGAAAAAGAAAAGGAATATTTCAGCTAACGTTTCGGCATATCTGAAGTTTGCCAAAATTCCTTTAAAAATCAATTAGTTTTGGCAAATTTGGGAGAAGAAATTTTGCATTCCCT
>JAGYLL010000054.1 GCA_018401135.1 Candidatus Moraniibacteriota bacterium
CCTTGCCAAAAGGTACCATCTCTTCCTCCCCCTGAGGAAAAGGGGGATTGAGGGGGATTTTCTTAGCATTCTTCTGATCTGAAAGAAATACAAATCCCTCCCCCCTTCGGGGTACTCCCTTTTAGCAAAGGGAGAGAAGAGGGAGGGAAAAACTCAGAATACTCTCATGTAAAGAGAGAGAAGAGGGAGGGATTTTCTCTCTTACAAAATAAAGAAAGAAGAAAATTTCTATGAAATATTTACCTTCTTTATACTTAATACTTAGCTAGCACCACCGCCCCCACCTCCACCTCCACCACCCGCTGAACCTCCCCCACCAGAAGCACCACCCGAAGAACCCGATGAACTCGCAAAAGCTGATGAAAAACTTGAGCTGAGTGATGCGGAAAAAGCCCCCGCAGAAAAAGCTCCTGCAGACCCAGATGAAACGAAAGAAGAACTCCCCGAGTTAGATATGGTCGGGGATGTATGCCAATCGGGACTGTTCACCACGATACCTTCGAAACGTTTCGCCCACTCTTTCTCTATACCGAAAATCATAGCGTATGGGAGAAAGGTATAGAACATATCAGGGGTAAGATTTTGGACACGATACCGTTCTGTCCTATAGAGAAATTCTTTAAACCCTAGCCATTTTTCCCTTTCTTCATTTCCCTCTGGTGTAAGCTTCACCTCAAACCACATAAAGTACGAAATAAGAGCAAAGGCTCCCAAAATACTCGCTGTCAAGAAATACCACGCACCCAAAAAAGTCATAAAAAAAGAAAAGAAGAAAAGAACAAAAAGAAAAACTATAAGCCCTATTTTTCCATATGATTCTTTCTTGAGAGAATGATTATGAAAACCGAGTTGAGCCACTTCATCAAAAAAGCTCTTTTGAAGATCTTGAAATTTTTTGTACATTTCTTGTCGTTTCGTTTCGCTTTCTTTTTTGATCTCTCGAGTTGAAAACACACCAGCTCTTCCAGAAAAAAGCACCGAAAGAAATGCTTTTTCAAATGGTCGTAAACTATCTTTGGTAGTATTTTCTACGAGAAAAAGTTTATAGTCTTTTCTCTCAAACCTCCCCTTATTTTTATCTTTCGTAAAAGAAATAACTCCTATACCCACAAACACACCGAGTGCTAAAGCTTTCAAAAAAGCATCTTCTGTAGGCATTATAGAAAAAATAATTTGCCCCACAAAAAAGGCACCGATTATTCCGGGAAGAAAGATGAGGTATTTCATCCACGCTTGTACAGGTTCTTCTTCTATTTTGATATGACCACGAACAGCGAGGTCTACAATGGTAGATGCCCAAGTCTTGGGAGAAATTTTTTCTTTCACAATAACCTCTCCTATTGCTGGAGGTAAATGATGGGGAGGCTCGTATTCAGCGATAATCGTCCCCCGTCCTTTGTTGTGTTTCTCACTCATATACCAATAGATGCTACAAAAAACGATAGCACCGAGCCAAATAAAAACACCGAGAATATATCCCCAGTACAAAGAAAAAAAGTCTTTCCAATATGCCCCACGATCAACGATTTCTCGAGGAAATCCCAGAGCTACGGTAAAGTCTGCCCCCGGTTGAAGCTGTGTTGCACGAGCGAGAGCTGTTTTTCCATCAAGAATTTCTGAGAAAGAACTTTCACCACCCTCGAGATACTCTTTGATTTTCAATGAACTCATTTCACTTTCTTCGGGGAGAGAAACTCGCACTGTAGAAGAAGCGATGGCGACATCATAATCCGTAAGTATATTCCAATACAATTCATCTTTATCATCGAAAAAAGAGAGAGCTCCGACAGCTGTGTATCCCAAAGTAAATGTTTTCGTTTCATCTTGTGCATCATAAAACCACCAAATTCTCATAAGGTTTCCAGATTTTTGGTAGCTATATTTTCCTTCAAGGCCTGGCACATATTCCTGTGAAAGATTTTTTTGGTACAAAAAAATCTTTCCCTCCTCATCGTAGACAACTATATCCCTGATAGTATCCGTACCTTTTAAATCAATTTCTCGATATCCTTTATGAAACTCTCCAGAAAATTGAAATGTTTGTGTTTCTCGTATGGAGATGGTGGTATCTTTGCCAATATCGATAGCGACATCGATACTTTCGTATATATAGGATTTTGCTAGAACAAATAAAGGCATCCCGAAGAAAAAGAAGATGCTGACAAGTATCATTTTCCACCAATAGGTTTTTTTCATAGAGTTTTTTTATTTCTTTAAGTATACACCTTGAAAAAATTTTCGAACACTTTTTTCTTTTCCCGCTGAGGAACTCGAAAAATTTCCCTCTTCGCATTATTCTCTCCCTGAAGAAAAGGTACCATCTCTTCCTCCCCCTTACCAAAAGGTACCATCTCTTCCTCCCCCTTAGGAAAAGGTACCATCTCTTCCTCCCCCTGAGGAAAAGGGGGATTGAGGGGGATTTTCTTCGTCTGAAAGAAATACAAATCCCTCCCCCCTTCGGGGTACTCCCTT
>JAGYLL010000055.1 GCA_018401135.1 Candidatus Moraniibacteriota bacterium
TGCCTTTTTCTTCGTATACTTTTTGTATACCTGTTTTGAGATTATGCCTTAGTATCTCAATAGTGTCATCGGTTGCCTTTATCAAGTAAGATTGACCCTTTCGGTCTATCTGTACTGTGATAGCTTCATCTCCTCCTTTTTTTGCGGGTCTTCCTCCTCTATCACTTGTGATTGTTGCGTATAGTTTCATATTTACCAAATTTTATTTATAATGATTCCGTATTTTTTGGCTTGTTCTTTGAGAGTTTCAAATCCACTTCCATTGTTGTAAAGCTCTTGTAATTCTGTAAGATTAAAAAGAGCCTCCCCAAGTGCCACGCTTTCCTTGTCGTAGCCATATCCACCAGCCACGCCTATACATATATCACTATACCCGAACCATACACGGGCTACTCTATTTTTTGAGAAAGTAAGAGCCACTGTTATAGAATCCATATCTTCTTTCGTTTGCGGGTTTTTTAAATTGCCTTCTATTTGGTAAATAGATATATTCCTACTTGCATTTTTCATATTAAATTGTCAATGTACCCAACAAAGACGGCGGGAAATTAAGTTTGCCATCACAGAAACGCCCAAGTCTGAGCGTCTCAAGATGATTACTTACTCCAATTTTTACTGTTAATTTCTCGCATTGCAGATAGCTCCCCTTCCTTGAAAAGAATTTCTGCTATAATGCTCACGATTTCTTTTTTGTCTTCTTTTGAGTTTTCTAATAAAATCCTTATAAGTTGCTCTTTTGTGTATGTCATACTCTCCAATTTTTACTGTTTATAATCTCACCAACTTTCTCCCCCTTAGAAAAGAGAGAAAGAACAAAAAGGAATAAAACCGATATTATTAGGATATTCATATAGTTGTTACGTCTTTATTGGATATAATCATAATATTTTTCTATTGCCTCTTTTCTGTTTTTGACCCCTCTCATGCATATTCCCACGCTTTCCGTTTTTTCTTTATTCGTGTAGAAATACAAGTAACCCATATCTATTAACTTTGTATCACTATCTCTTATACCTTGCCATTTTTTTAGCATTTTTCTATCATAAAGTTTTTTTACTTTCATACTTTTTTATTATAATCAAAAATTCTACTTGCTACTTCTTCAGCCTCTTCTTTTGTTCTAAAGGTTATCGCTTTATAATTGACGTAGTCTGTTTTATAGGATAAAATAGATATTATTTTTGGTTTTTCGGTTTCGTACATTATTGCATACCCTTCGTCCAACTTTATTATTTCGTATCTCATACTTTTTTCATATAATGATTAATTTCCCTTATAGCACCTTTAACAATCTTCAACTCTCTCTCTAACTCTTCTCTTTTTTTCTCTAGCTCTTTTTTCTTTTTGTGTAACATACTTTTTTTATTACTTATTATTTCCCCCAATTTCGCCGATACTCGAACGATTCAGGGAATAACAGTAGAATGAACGCTTTTTATAGATTGTATCGTTCTTGTACTGTGATGCTATTATATCACCTTGCTATGTTATTGTCAATATACTATTATAGCACAAACAAGCCTTTTTGTTTTTTCTCTATATAAAGGAAAGAGTATTTTGATTGGTACTTGACAAAATTAGGAAATGGTGTAAAGTGTTAATATAACAAAAAGTGAAATATTTCATAAAGTGAAATAAAATTATGTCTGGACATTCTATACTTATTCAAAACACTACAGAGAACATAAAAAAACAAATCAATCAAGGACTAACGCCAAACATTCCCAAAGCAATGGCAGAAGCAGGATACTCTCCCAACACCATCAAACACCAGAAAAAGAGGTTTCTTCAATCCGAAGTCTTCCAAGAGAAGATGGAAGAGGTAATAAACCTATCAATCGACAACGCTAAAGAGAAAGCAACCAATGCAACTTTTAGAGACTCCGTGAATGCTGTTTCTGTGCTATCCAAGACCCTATTAGACGCCCAACAGAGCCAAAGAATGGAAGATTTTTTCAAAGATGATGAAAGGAATGATGTGATACTTGAAAGGATACAGAGGATTACCT
>JAGYLL010000056.1 GCA_018401135.1 Candidatus Moraniibacteriota bacterium
CAACACGCACTTCTTCCAAAACCTCGCCAGTCTCCGAATCAATAACCCTGCCTTCATCGACCTTGAATTTCTGCTTGAGTGCGTTTTTGTCGATTTCCTCCTTGACTCGTACCAGTTCCTCATGTCCAAGGGCCTTTAATTGTCTGACGATTTTCCCTTCGTCATCTCCATAAACCCACTTCGAGGTTTTTCTTTGGCTCACCTCTCCGAACGGTGTGGACAATTTGAATTTTGGATTTTTATCTTTTTCAACCGAATAATACTCAATCAATCTCTGCTCGAAAAATTCTTTTTTCCCTTTCAATTCTTTCGATTGGCCTTTTTTCCACGAGTTAATTTTTTCTATATATCGCTTAGCCACTTTTTCAACTTCTTCAATCTTTTCATCCAAAAAAACTACTTTAGCCATATAGTTCGTGGCATCCTCAAGGTCAAACACAGGCAGCGTTTCATCTTCTTTTTCCATGAAAATTTCCATGATTTCCATTTTAATTCCCCCCCAATAATAATTTATAGTTTCCGCCGTAATATTTCAAAATAATTCTGTCTCTTGTTTCGCTATCGAGCTGCAGAATCCTATCAACTGCTTTTTTCCTCCCCAAAGCGTTTTCCTCCACAGTCTTATAAAACGGGCAGCCGTAGCAATCTTCAATCCCTTTCTTTTTTTCCAGTACAGCGCATCTTCCTTTTTTATATCCGAAACAATCGCTTTTCATTTTTTCCTCTCCCCCTTAAAATGGTACATCTTCATCATCGACCGCAGTAAATTGTGAGAAAATATCTTCTTGTTTTTCTTCAGCGATAAAATCTTTTTTACTTTCCAAATATTGAATATTCGCTGCCAACACCTCATACACCGTTCGATTGTTCCCTTCTTTGTCTTTGTACGACCTGGTCTGCAAGGACCCGGCGATTCCAATCAGCGACCCTTTTTTCATGTATTTCTCAAGATTTTCCGCTTGCTTATTCCACGTTACAACGTTTATAAAATCAGTTACTTTTTCCTTTGAAAAATCCCTGTCAACCGCAACGCTGAAATTAACAACCGCACTCCCATTAGTCGTATATTTCAACTCCAAATCCCTTGTAATTCTACCGATTAATACAATATGATTCATAACTACCTCCCATTTTTTAATAGCATTTTTTCCAATTCTTCCTCGCTCAGTTTTTCCTCGTTGTCCTTATAATTATGGAAACCGTTTCCTTTTTTAGCAGCGTTTTTCTTCCTTATCGGCTCTTCATAATCATCGCCTATAAAATCCAAGTAGCCTGACCTAAAAAATGTGCTCCCATTTTGGAATCTTAAAGGGAACCCTCCCTCTCTTTGTGCTCCGACATATCTTTTATAGCGCTCAATCGCTCTTGTAAAATCTTCACCGTGTTTATATATTTCTTTTTTTATTTTTTCGCTTATCTGCCCCTTCCCTTTTTTCTCAGGATATAATTTCCAAGCCTTTTCAAAAAACTCTATATATTCTTTATCTTTATCTTTATCTTCTTCTTCTTCTATTGCGTTACCGTCCGTTACCGCAACATTACTTGTAACATTACTTGTAACATTACATTCCCCGCTTGCTATCATTTTTTGTTTTTCCCTGTATTTCGACACCCTCTTTCTGTTTTGCTCTCTTATTTTATCTAGCCCATCGATATTTTGATGTTTTTCCCAGTTCGGGATTGTAATCGTATCATTGACAACCTCAATCATCCCCAGCATCTCGAAGGTATTCAGGGCCATTTGCACCAAGGTTTTTTTCCTCCTAAAAATAGTCGCCAACATTTCATCGGTATACGCAATCTTATCGTTCAAACTCAAAATACCGGAAT
>JAGYLL010000057.1 GCA_018401135.1 Candidatus Moraniibacteriota bacterium
CTTATTTTAGCTTCGTTTGTTTTTCCTAAAATCTCCTTTATTTCTTCAAGTCCTTGAGGGTTTTGTGTTGAAAGATGAATTATTTCTTTTATTTCTGTTTTTTTTGTTTTTTGTTTGTTCAGGATGTTTAGGATTTTTTCACATTCTTCTTTATTTGTCAGTTCTTCTAGCTTTTTAGGGTCTTTTTTTGATTCTTCTAAAAACTCGGAGAGGACTTTGTTTTCTCCTATCTTTTTTAGGGTTTCTGTTGTTTTTTCTTTTAATACAGATTTTAACACGCTCCTGCAACTTTTCTCTATTTTTTCTTGCTGAACTATTTCTTTTTTTTCTTTTGGAGTTACTCTTCTAAGTGAAAGTTCTAAATTTTCTCCCTTTTTTCCTAAAACCTTACAGACAATTGTTTTTTTTGGGACAACATAATCTCGAAGGTTTCGAATTCTTCCTGGCGCGATTTCGGATAGGACGATTGTTCCTTTCTTTTTATCCTTTGTTTCTACGAATACAGAAGTTCCACTAATACTTTCAACAGTGCAAAGAACGACGTCTCCTTTTTCATACTCCATGTTTTTCTAAGAAGGAAAGGGGTTTTAAATCTTATGGGTTTGTTTTTTATTTTGGGAGGTTTCTGAGAATAATTTTTTAGATCCTTACCACTTCCAATTCAAGATTCTTTTTCAGTTCTTGGATAAATGTTTCTTCATCTTCTTTTGATATGGTGCAGCCTGCTGCGAAATGATGGCCTCCTATGTCTCCTTCGAATTTAGCCATTACTGTCGCAAGTAATTCTTTAAGGTTTCTTCCTTTATGTCCTACTGAACGGGCAGAGATTTTTACTTTTTCTTCATCATAACTCATACCTATGAGGATTGTTCCCCTTTCATATAATGAGGAATTTGAGAGGATACTTGTTACTGTTCCAATCATGGTGTCTTTTATTCTTTCTTTTGCATTCAAAATCGCGAAACCTTTTCCTGTTATTTTTTCGGAGTCTTGGGCATATTTTATTCCCGAAAGTAGTTGTTGCTTGTATTTTATGTGGATAGATTCAGCTTGCCTCTTTGCGGTTTGATCTTCGATACAAAATCGAACTGCTACGTCGCTTCTTCCTGCTCGGGAACACGCGTTAATTTTAGCAGAAAGTTCTCTTGCGTCTTCTAGTTTTCCGAACATTTTTATGAGAAACAAATCTCCAAGGATTTCTCTGTCTTTTTTTTCAGGTTTTCTAAGCATTACTCCTGTAACTAGCTTTTCCATTTGATCAGGAGTGAGGTCAATCAGATTGGGATATTTTTTGTTTTCTACTTTGATACCTATTTCTCTAAGAAATTCTTTTGCCCCTTCGGGATTTCCTGTGACTCCAGGAATAAATGGTTCGGAAGAATATTCTAATGCCACGTTTAAAGGCCTTGTTGAAGGGTAGATTAAGAGGCCACGTTTTTTTATTACTTCGCTGTCTTCAAGGATTCCATGGTTCACTCTTCCTAATTCTCTCTCTAGTTGGTCTCCGATCATTCCCAGGACTGCAAGCTTTGCCATTTCTCTCTTTTGAGAAGGATCTATCTCTTTGCAAAATAAGTATGTCAATCCTGCACCAGATATTTTTTGTTTTTGAAATAATTCTGGATTTATGATTTCGATTTCGTCAGGAATTTCTCCAGAGAGGATATGATGATCAATGATAAATGTTTTTTTCAAATCAGCATTTTTTATGTCTTCGAGCGAGCTGGAGGCAAGATCTAAAAAAAGCGTTGTTTTGTTTTTATCGAGTTTTTCAATCTCTTTTTTGTTTAAGGCCTTGAGAATTTTGAGAGAAAATT
>JAGYLL010000058.1 GCA_018401135.1 Candidatus Moraniibacteriota bacterium
AAAGAAACAGTACCAAAATCCATAAATAAGATAAGAAAGGAACTTAGTAAAGTAGGTAGGCGCTGATGTCTTTTATTGAAGAAGAAAGCAAAAGAGAAAAAGAACTTCGGTTGGCAGTAGAAAAGGCTGCAGAAACAGATCCCGATTTAAAAGGAGTACGAAGTAAGGACTCACTAAGAAGGGACCGAGCCAAAGCAAAAGATGAGGCTAGACGTAAAGACTACGAACAAAAGCAAGCCACACTCGAAATTAAGCGAGATAGATTAGAGTGGCAAAAAGAACGTTCAAAAGTTAAAGATAAACTTAGAAAAGAAGCTGAAGAAAAGAGAAAGAATAGAGCAAACGAAATTTCTATAAAAACTGAGCCAATTACTGATAAAGATAAAGACCCAACTGCCTACAAAAAAGGTATTGGAAATTTAGCATCTTTTGCGGGTGGGGTGGCAAAACTTGGTGCTAGTGCCATATCTAGTGAAATTAAAAAAAGAAGAGAAGATAAAGCTCAACGGGATATTGAAGCTAAAGAAGCTCAGAAAATGAGAAAAGCCGATGCAGCCGAGCGCGGAAAAGCACTTACGAAAAAAAGAACCAAATCTGCCTTAGCCCAATCATCACGATTATTGCCACCAGCTCCATCACAAATGAGTGGTAGAGAAAAAAGAACTGCAATTTCTCAAGGAAAATACTTAGGAAAAGGTAAAGTTTCCGAAGAATACTCTTTTTGGAGAGAAGAGTTCTTATATGAACTTGGTGATATGAGAAGAAAGAAAAAAAAATCTAGAGATGATGCAGATTATATTGTTGAAGTTATGCCAGAAAAAAAGACAAACAATATCACCATAAATCCAACTGTAAAAGAAAATTATCTATACGAACGAAAAAGAGATCATATAACCAATGCACTTCTAGGATTAGCTTTTGCAACTAGTGCAGCACAATCCCCAGAAGCTCTAGTCCGTTCGGGGCACATTGAAAGTCCTGGTATACAATTGATGTCTAGGATGATGCAGAAAAGAAAAGAAGCTGATAGAAATCTTGATAGTGGTCGTGTTTCTCATCCAGCTAGAAATAAAAAGAAAAATAATGTAAAGGAAGATTTAGATAAGAAAAAATTATTAAATGCCATTGTCAAAAAGCTTGTAGCTGAAAAGAAAAGAAAAAATTATCTTTTAAACTCTGGATATATTGGAGAAGAGAATATTGAAGAGGTTGCAGCATGGCAACGTAAAGAAGGTAAAAATCCGGAAGGTGGCTTAAATGCGAAAGGAGTTGCGTCGTATAGAAAAGAAAATCCAGGTTCAGAACTGCAAACTGCCGTTACAACAAAACCATCAAAATTAAAACCCGGTTCTAAAGCAGCAAATCGTAGAAAATCATTTTGTGCTCGTATGGGCGGAATGCCGGGTCCTATGAAAGATGAAAAAGGTCGTCCAACAAGAAAAGCATTATCTTTGAGGAAGTGGAATTGTTAATTTAACAATATTGAGTTTATGATGTGTAAAGATACTACAAACAATTCATTGTAAATCCTAAATACTTATACCCACCTTACAAAAGGAGTAAGACCAATGAACTGGAATTTACCACTAAAACTTGCAGAATCAGTTGTTGAATGGTTCTGGAAAAGTTGTGAAGTTAAAGGATATGTAGTTCACCTACTTGAAAAGTATGCTCAAAGTACAGACAATGATATCGACG
>JAGYLL010000059.1 GCA_018401135.1 Candidatus Moraniibacteriota bacterium
ATAGACCATCCTCTCCCCGGCATTGAAAGCATTTCTCATACCTTCCCACACATTTACAATCTTTAAATCTTCCTGATATCCCAAGTGCTTTGAAGCAATAGTATCAAGGTTTTTGTAAATATATTCAGGACTGTAGTCCATGCGGTCTGAGAGGAATGATGTCATTTGTATTCTTGCTAAAGAGTCTTCCGGGTCCTCAACATTTGCCATTAAATTCTGGATTCTGGATACTTTGTTGTCATGATCTTGTTGTAAAATGCTTTTGAGGTCACCGACAGTATTCTTTTTCTCAGGAGTTATCATTTCTCCGAGCTTTGTGTTTTGTTTCGGCAATTTTTCCTGTGTTGTATCTGCTATTTTCATATACAATCCTTTAGTAGAAAGCCTGTGTATTGACTATTCCATTTTCCTTATCCCAAAATATTTCAACAGTAGAAACATTACCTACATCAAAATAATATTGGATCTCTCGCAGTAATTCTGTCTTGTTTTTTGGTGATAATTTATTCAAAACTTCTTCGGCTTCTACTTTGCTAGAGACACTTACCGGATCACTGTTTTCCATAAATTCTTTCATCTCTGATTCAGTATTTGCCTCAGGTACGGATTGAGGTTTAATTGATTTCGGGGATTTGTTTTCTTCAGGCTGTGGTTCAGATGGTAAAGTCTCTTTTTCTTCGTCTTGTGGTTTTGGAGTCGATAGAGGCTTACTGCTGCCGTCTGGGTAGTACACAACCGGGACAAGATCTTTATTCTTGGCCTTCTTATTGTCTCCAACTAGTTCTACACCAACCACGTAATACCCTATGTCCGTTCCATCATCTAGTGATACAGGATCATTCTCGTCCTTTACTTTTTCTGTTGCAAAATCTTGGGGTACTTTGAATAAAATCTGGTTATCTTCGTAGACGGCTATTGCATTATTCAACATGGTCTGATTTTCTTCACCAGGAAGTATTTCGCTCCAGACCTTTCTACGTATAGCCGTTTCTGCTTTACTGTAAGATGATTTCATTGTCTCATTATTTATATTAACTGCACCACCACCGGTCCTTCTGATAAAATCAAAAAACTCTTTTAAATCTTCATCGTACCAGTCCTGTACCTCTCCCTCTCTGGTATTTGAATAGATTCCATACAATTCAGCCAGCTCTTCGTTTGCAAACCTGTTTGTTACTTGTTTAACAAGATTTTGTACGTCGTCAAAAGTGATTTTATTTAAATCTTCTTCTCTAAAAGCATTTAGAAAAAGTGTTTCTGCTTGATCGATTATTCTATTGGTTTTTTCATCATCTTCACTTTCTTCTCGTATGAAGCTTCTCATTGTATCCAACCCGTTTTGGATTATAGGATTTTCCCCAAACGTGTTCACGCTCGTTACAATACTCCTTCCATCATCTTGGCTAAGCCCTTTTCCAATCAAGTTTGTAATTCTTCTCACCCGCTCTGATTTTGGAATATCTGTATTTCTTGCTATTTCTTCTGCCTGTCTGCGGACATTCTGCTGTGTTACATATCCGTCCTTTTCCGGCTTCTGGATGTTGCTTACAATCGCCTCTTTGATTTTCTGTGCATATTCCTGATCGTGAAATTGGTCCAGCCCTTCCCATTCTTTCTCAAAATCTTCAGGCTCCATGCCTGCATATTCGTTCCACAAAGATTCTGCTAGCGCCCTGTCTT
>JAGYLL010000006.1 GCA_018401135.1 Candidatus Moraniibacteriota bacterium
ATACCGCTTTGCCTATAAAAAGAAAAGTTTACATTGTAACTCTTGTACACAAAACAAAACATAAGCATTGGCGGAGGGTGAGAGATTCGAACTCTCGAAGCCCTTTTACAGGCTTACCCGCTTTCCAAGCGAGCGCAATCGACCACTATGCGAACCCTCCTTTTTTTTCTAAAACTCCAAAAATTTTCTACCATTTCACAAGAGTTTTTTCCAAACAATCTTTCTCATTCAAATACTATACCCCGTGAAGACGCAAAAAGGCAAGGTCTCGTATATCTTTTTCTCGATGAAGCGCTCTTTTGTATCGTTTTACCCAATCAATGTCAACGAGAGAAAGAAGAGAAGAAAAATGACTGTGTTGTTTTACTTTTGTATAAGAAATATGGTGATCTCCCATTTTCCAAAAGAGAAAAACTTCTATATTACCAGAAATAAGACGACATTCTTTCCAAGATTTTCCTTTTTCGGGAAGAACAAGTTTCCAATGATGCAAAAGCCACAATCGAAGAAACTCTCCTCCAGAAACCACAAGATCAATATCTCCTACGCATCGAAAATCGTGGAAGCGTAATGCTATAGAACTACTCCCAAAAACTACAACATTTTTTGGGTGTATTTTGAGAGAAAAAAGCTTAGAATAAAGAGGGTCTGAAGTCATATATTCTTGGTACACTTCTTCTATTATACCACAAAAATCAATTCTTGTCTATACCTTTGAAACCCATTCTATCACTTCACTCTCTGGAGCTTTACGGTTGTGTCAGAAACTGTCACGATCTCATCTCCTGATTGAATAATCTCTTTTTCTTTGAGCGTTCTTGTGAGAAGCTCCACAAGATGTTCTTCGTTTTTTTCTTCGGGAAAAAGAAAGGCTCGTATACCCCAAACCAAAGAAAGTTGTCTGTGGGTCATATCATTTTCTGTGGCAATATAGAGAGATGCTTCTGGGCGAAAGTGCGAAAGGAGTTTGGCGGTATATCCCGTAGTACTGGTAGCAAGAATAGCGCGTACGTTATTTGATCTGGCAAATTCATATACTCCTCGAACCATATGAGCATAATTACTCTTCACACGCATTTCAAGCGTTTCATAGACATCATCGTAGGGAGATTCTTCGGTGTTTTTTATAATATCAGCCATAACTCGTATCGTTTCTACAGGATATTTCCCCCCTGCTGTCTCTCCCGAAAGCATAGTGGCATCGGTATGATCAATAACGGCATTAGAAACATCACTGATTTCTGCCCTTGTGGGTCGTGGGTTTTCCATCATACTCTCCAGCATTTGCGTAGCCACAATAACAGGTTTGACTTGAAAAAGGCATTTGGCAATAATCTCTTTTTGTAAAAGAGTTACTCGACTTTGCTCTACTTCTATACCAAGATCTCCTCGTGCCACCATAACAGCATCTGCTTCTCGAATAATTTCATCGAGATTTTCGATAGCGTCCTGTCGCTCTATCTTAGGAATAATCATTGGGTATGCTTCTCTAGAAGGATCTATCTCCTTCATAAGCTTTTTCAAAGCAAGAAGGTCACTTCCCCTCCCCACAAAAGAAAGTGCTATATAGTCCACATTATGCTGGAGAGAAAATCGAACATCTCTTTCATCTTTGGGAGTAAGAACAGGGAGCGCAAGTTGTGCTCCTGGAAAATTCATCCCCTTGTGATTTTTGACCACACCACCGGTCAAAACTCGACAAAGCCAACCTCGTTCTTGTCGCTCAATGCTCTGAAGAATAATTTTGCCATCTTCGATAAGAATATTTTGTTGTTCATGAAGTTGATCGAGAATATGAGGCTGATCTACACCTATACATAGCATTTCTTCTTCTCTTACTGCATCTTTTTCCACAAGAAGAACTTCGCTACTTATATCCAAAACAAGCTCTTCTTTCACAAATGTTCGAATTCGTGGGCCTTGAAGATCTGCAAGAATGGCTACCGTTTTTCCTGTACGCTGGGAAGCTTCTCTAATATGCGCAACACATTCAGCGTGCCATTCGTGTTCGGAGTGGGAAAAATTAAGACGACAGACATTCATTCCTACTTCCATCATCTGACAAAGTATTTCTACTTCAAAAGATGCTGGACCAATAGTTGCTATAATTTTTGTTTGTTTCATAAAGTACTCTTTGTATTGAAAAATTTCTTATAAAGAAAGTATACCACAAAAAATAAAAAAGGTCTTTCAAAAAAATGAAAGCCTTTTTTACTCTAAAAGAAAAACCTATTTCTCACTAAGAAGAGAGAATCCTCCTATAAAAGGAAGTTCTTTTTTCTCACCTTTAAGAGCGGTAAGTATTCCCATAATAACAAGAATAAAAACAAAAATATTTCCTAAGGGAAGAATAACAAACCAACCAAAAAAAGGGATAAAAGTTCCTATCACATTCACGCCCAAAGCGGTGAGGAGAACAAGGAGTCCTTGATTGGCATGGTACAACGTAAAAGAATTTTTTTTATTTTCTATCAAAAAAGGAAGAAAGAAAATAACATAAGACATTGCTGCTATAACTTGTGTATTTCGATCTGAAGACTCTTGTCCTAATATTTCATTCTCACGATCTGGGGAAGTTGTTTCTTCTTGTTTTTCGCTTGTTTCTTGCTGTTCTTCATTCATAAAGACACCTCCTTTCCTTATTTTATATATATAAATACGCTTATTTTTTCTTTTTATTGTCTTTTATGTCTATAAATATTTTTATACATTTCGTTGCTCTTGACAATATTTTTTTTCTATGCTATGATTCCTCGTTCCCAAATGAAGTTTGTTTTCCTCTGAGATGATCCGCGGATCCTGGGAAGTCCTATCTTTTCTTCTCAGGCGGGGGCTTTCGTTTTCATGGATGATTTGGTTTACGCTGGGTCAAACCTGAACACTGTCCTTACCCTTTATATCGATAGATACGAAGGATTCTTCCGCGGATTCTCTTAGAGAAAAACTTTTTTCCAAAAAATTTATAACTCCGTAACTCTACGGACTTCTTCTAAACTTGTTACTCCAGCAAGTGCTTTGTCTATTCCGTCTATCACCATAGGTATCATTCCTTGTTCTATTGCAACATTTTGTACATCCATTCCTGATCCACCACCAAGAATAACTTTGCTCAGTTCTTGATTTTTTATATCCATTCCTTCACTAATCATAGACATTCCTTTGTAGCCTATCCCTCGACATACCTGACAACCAACAGGCTCATAGAGAAAAGAAAAGTCTGGTAAGGTTTCTTTTTTTGCTTTTCTCCTATACTCTGTATAGAAATATTTCATTTCTCTTTGTTCATCTTCTGTTGCTGGACGCTTTTTCTTGCAATCACATAGATTTCGCAAAAGTCTTTGTGCCATAATAAAATTTACCGATGTAACAAGATCATTGGGAGAAATTCCCATATTTACGAGTCTTTGTATGGCAGAAGGAGCATTGTTTGTGTGAAGTGTCGAAAAAACAAGGTGTCCTGTAAGAGAAGATTTTACCGCCATTTGTGCTGTTTCTTCGTCACGAATTTCTCCTACGAGAATAATGTCAGGATTCTGACGCAAAAGAGATCGTAAAGCATTAGAAAATCCGTACCCCTTAGATTCATCGGTTTGTGTTTGTAAGACACCGTTTATTCTATATTCTATGGGATCTTCTACTGTCATTATCTTTTTGTCGGGTTGATTCATTTTGGTAAGAATACTATAGAGCGTTGTTGATTTTCCTGATCCCGTTGGCCCAGTCGTAAGAATAATCCCATTGGGAATCCGTATAGCATCTTCGAGTCGAGATTTTGTCTCTTCTCGCATACCCAAAAAAGACAATTCTCGAGATTGTGCTCCGATATTTAACAATCTCAAAACAGATGTCTCTCCGTAGCCCCCCAAAATAATAGAGACACGCACATCTACCGATTCTGTCTTTCCCACTTCTTCTGGCTCCCACTTAAGCGTAAACCGACTATCTCGCAAGCCCGCCTGTTCTTCAGTTTTTATATTTGAAAGGAGTTTTATTCTTCCCAAAAGATTTGGGTATCGAACATTGGGAATTTTCATAACCGATTGAAGTACTCCGTCGATACGAAAACGAATATTAACATCATCTTCTTCGGGCTCGATATGCACATCTTCTGCACCGAGAAAAAGAGCGTACCCCATAATACTCTGTAATATCTCTTCTTCTGAAAACTCCTTTGCATATTCTTGAAACTCTGTAATTTTTAACGTTATCTTTTTGAACTTTTGTGTTATGGTGTGGGCAATAAAAAGAGAGCTTCCTAGATAACGTGACATAAGTTTTTCATAGACCTCTTCCAAAAATTTAAATTGTCCCCCAACTCGCCACACCTCTTCCATAGAAGTTATTCCTTCTACGGCCTTAAGAATTCCATCTTGTGTCATAGTTATCATTCCATCCTCTATAGCAACGGAGGTTATTTCATCTTCGGATGCCATTCTTTTTACAAGAACATCCACATTTTCCGTCATAAACATCACTTCGAAAATACCGATTCTTCCTTTGTAACCTGTATAATTACACTGTGAACATCCTTTGGCCCTACGAAGTTTCTCTATTTTTTGGGGAACAGTGATATTTGCTTTTGGAGAAATAAGTGAAAGGATTTTCATTATCATTTCTGATGTTTTTTCAGCAGGAATATATTCTTCCGAACAATGAGGACACACTTTTCGTACAAGTCTTTGTGCCACAAAAGCATTTACCGCAGAAGGAATAAGATCGGGTTTTATTCCAAGATTGATGAGTCGCGGAACTGATCCCGCTGAACTATTCGTATGCAGTGTTGTAAGAACTAAATGTCCTGTGAGTGCTGATTGGACAGCAATTTCTGCTGTATCTTCATCTCTTATCTCTCCAACCAAAATAATATCCGGATCTTGTCTTACGATAGAACGTAGGCCTGATGAAAAAGTATATCCATTTTCAAGAGAGATATTCGTCTGAGAAATATTTTTCATTTCATATTCAACAGGATCTTCTATGGTAATAATTTTTACACCAGGTTCATTGAGTTGATTTAATATGCTATAGAGAAGTGTTGTTTTTCCTGATCCCGTTGGCCCAGTCGTTACAATCATCCCTGTAGTTTTCTTTAGTTCTTCTTGTAATTGATCATAGGCATATCCTCGCAAACCCAAATCTTCCATCGCAATAAAAACACCCCCTTGTTCAAGAAGTCGCATTACTATAGTTTCTCCAAAACGACTTGGGAGGATACTTGCACGAACATCTATACGCTTTACTTTTTTATTTTCTTGTTTTGTGCCAACCTCTACCGAAAAATGTCCATCTTGAGAGCTTTTTCGTATATTAAGTTTCATCTTTCCCATCATTTTTACCCGAGAAACGATATAGGCGTATGATTCAAAAGGTAATATTCCTACATCTTGAAGGACTCCGTCTAATCGGTATCGCATACGAACACCTTCTTCTTGTGGCTCAAAGTGTATATCACTCGCTCGAAGAGAAACAGCTCCAGCGATAACTAAAGAAAATATCTCCGTTGTAGACATATCGAGAACATTTTTTTTCAAAGCAAAAAGCTCAGCAAATTGCTTTTGAAAGGCTGTGAAGTCATCTTCGGAAAGCTCAAGTTTCATTCTTTCTAAACTCTCAAAAAGAGAGAAATTCTTATAGCGATCATGCAGTCTTTGCAAAGAAGATTCTGAAACGATAAACCACGAAACAGTCCATCCATTTTCATCAGCAATATCTTGCACGACCTTTTTAGCCTCTCCATTATCAGGTCGGGTCAAAACAGTATATAGTGTTCGTCCTTTACGTAAAAAAGCTCCTGTCTTATATTGAATGGCTATTTTTTCAGGAATCAATCGTACAAAATCAGTGTTTAAAGGGAGGATATTGAGATCAACATAGGGAAGATCTACCATCTGTGACAAGGCCATTGCATATTCTTCCTCGCTTTTTTCTCGCAGTTTCTTTAAAACATGATCGGTAAGAAAGTTTTTTTCTTCTCGAAAAAAATCAGATTTTGTATTTTTTGTGACGTGTACCATAAGAAAAAATTATATATACTTCTAGTATACTTCATTTTTCTTTTTTTACGAAATAGCAAAGAAGAAAATTATATATTTTTGACAAGTTCTTCTATAAAAGCATTAGAAAAAGGCTCTTTTGCCTGAAAAAGAAAATAATTTCCTTGTACGGTTCCTTGTATATATTTTACTAGTTTTTCATACACTTCTTCATTTCGAGATCGTAATATGCCAGAAAAAGAACCTTCTTCTTTTTGGAATAATAAAAGAAAATGCGAAGCAGAAGAATAATGTGCTCGAACTTTTTCAAGTACAATAGTTACATCTTTTGGACCCGACCTACTTTGCACAAAATCTTCGAGAGAAATCATCGTCCACACAAGATTCCCTGTTTCTTCAAGATGAAGTTTTGTCAAAACTCTTCCTAATAATTTGAGAATATGGAAAGGCTGTGTTTTATAAAGATGTCTAATAATCTCTTGTTGATCAGCTCCAAAATCTATAAGAGAGGCTGAGTATTGCAAGGATTTCGGTTTCGTTTTAGATGATTGAAAGCTGTCTGTTCCCATAATAATACCTGCCAAAAGGCATTGTGCTATTTTTTCAGAGATATAACCTTCTTTTTCTTTCTCGAGAAAAAGTCCTGCGATAATTTCTGAAACACTCGACGCGGTAACGTCTATAATATTTGTCTGTGCAAACCGATCGTTATTACTTTGACAGTCTATGTTGATCAAAGGTATTTCAAAAAAAATATCTGGATTTTCTTCATAAATACTCCCTAGAGATTCTTTGTCTTTCGCTCCCAAAATAAAAGCGCCGTCATATTTCGTTTCCGCTGGAATAAACGAGAAATCTCTTGGGTCTATCGAGCTTTTCTGAGGTGTAATGTAAATACGAAAATCTTTTTCTCCTCTCTCTGTTCGAACATTTTCTATACTGTTGTGAGAAGTGTCGAAAATAATAACGAAATCACGCACACCCGAGAGGTCTTGGCGTATTTCTTTGGGATGAGGAAGGAAAGTAAGATCTTGCGAAGGGGAAAATGTCTGAGAAAAAACAAGTGTTGGTTCTTTATTTTGCTTTTCTAAAGCCAAAGAAAGTGCATATCCAGCAGAAAGAATCTCTCCTGATGGGTTTTCTGGTAGAATAACCAAAGGAGTTGTATACTGTTTGAAAAAAGTAAAAAACTGTTCTCTTTCGTCCAATGCCATATATTCTTTCCTTATGAGTATTTCTATCACGGTGAAGAAGAAGTGTAGACAAAAGAAATTGTTTTGTCAATGAAAGTTTTTTGTTTCAATGCTTTTTAGCACTTCCATGTAAAAGGATTCCACCATCTTTTGGAACATGTTGAAGATGCGGAAGAATCTTTTTGGAGTTGTTGTTTTTGTGTCGTTGATGTGGGAGGAGTTGGGTTTTGGTTAAGATTCTCGTTTTGATTTTGGTTTTGATTTTGATTTACATTTTCATCATTTCTACTTTGTTCTTCTTTTTCTTCTTCTTCCTTCTCGCTTTGACTTGGTGGTGTTTGTGGTGTTTGTTGTAGTTGTTGTGCTTTTTGTATTTCTTGATTCTCTTGTTCTTGTCCTCCTTCTTCCTCTTTCTTACTAAAGTCTATAGTCACTTGACTCTCTTGTTTGTTTCCTGCTTTGTCATAGGCTCGTATGTGGAGGGTGTAGATTCCAAGAGGGAGGGAATCAGGAAGGAAGTAGAAAGGATCGTTTTGTTTTCTCCACTTTCGTACAACCTTTCCTTGTTGGTTGTAGAGTTGGACTTGGTAGTGAGTGATTTCGGTAGTTTCGTCACTGGCAAGAAAAGAGATGCTTTCTTGTGGGTCTCTGGTGGTAGTTTGTGGGAGGGGTTCTACAAAGCGTGGTTTGTCAGAGTCTATAGAGAGGGAGAAGAAAGAAGAGATATCAGAAGAGATGCCTTGTTCATTGGTAAAGGAGAGTGCATAGGATTGTTCTTTGTTGTTTTTTTGTTTGATATCTATATCCCATTTTCCTTGTTCGTCTATAGGGTGGGTAGAGAGTTTTTTGGTTCCTCCTTTTTTTGTTTTGGTATAGAGGGTGACGGTTCCTTTTTTTGAAGATTCATTCTTTCCTGTAAGGGTGGGGTCTTTTTTGTTGAGGTAGTTAGTATCGGAGAAAGAGAGGGAGTCTTTGGTATCAGTCGTCCAGGTATCTTTTTGGAGGGGTGGGGTTTGGGATTGGGATTCGTTTTGTGTTTGGTTTTGATTTTCATTTTGTGGTGGAGTTTGTGAGGGGAATTGTATGGTAAAAGATCCTGCTAGGCGTATTCCCGTATTATTTGATTCTGTAGGAGCAGAGTCGAAATGTGTTTCAATATCTGTTTGGAGATAGGATTGGGATGCTTCTATAGAGTAGGTTACTGTTTCGGTAGAAGTGAGGCTTTCTGGAAGAATATAAGAGCCTGTCCAAATGGTATCGCTATTTTCGTCGGTGGATGAGTAAGAAAGGAGAATTTTGTCTCCATTTTCCATAATGACCTGCATAGCGTTTTCTCCATCAAAAACAGGATTTGTTTCTTGCATACTTGTCTTTACTCGAAAGTCGATTGTGTCACCAGCTTGTTTTGCTCCGGTAATGTCAGAGAGATCTGTAAGTGTCCAAGGGGCGAGAGCAAAGACTTTAGCAAAAGATTCGTCGATGAAACGAGTAGTGGAGCACATCGTCGTACAGTCAGGATCATCATAAATAACCACACCCTTATTAAATCCGACATATACCCAGCCACGCTCATCTGGGATGGCTTTGGAGAATTCGTATTGTTCCTTCTTCCCTTCCGGACCTTCCGGACGAGATATGTACGCATAGGGAATCTCCCATTTCAAAGCACCGTTTGCATCAATATAGCGAAATTGTTCTTCCACAACATCGAACTTAACAAGCTCACCCGAAACAAATTCAAATGTAGAGGAGTTTTGTAAATAATATCCGTTTTTTCCATCAGAAAATCCAAGTCTATCGGAATATGAAGATTCTTTTATTTGAAGTACTTCTCCAGTAGCACTGTCAATAACCTCCATTACTGCCGTAGCGTATGTTTTGCCATCAGCAATATCTCTTTTTGCTAAAAGATTTCCATCTTCACGAAGAATAATCTTTGCATATCCAAGTTCAGTATGTATACCTGCATCCCGTTCCCATTTAATCGTACCGTCAGGACGAATGGCGAGAATCTTTATGGGTGAAGGAAGAATTGTAAATGAAAAAGTTGTCCAATCAAAAGACATGTCAATAGGAAAAATCATATATATCGTCCCATCATTTCCTATGGTAATCTTAGAGTCTATCCTCCCGCTATATATCTGCTCAATTGTTTTCTCTTCCAAGTTGATTGCCCAGAGTCCGCCCTTATCAACAAAAGACCCTGATTTGGTAACTGAGACAACTACATACCCTCTCCCATCAGGCCCTATGCGCATAGGAGAAACACTCTTGCTTTCTCCAGACGCAAGTCCTTCGGGAACGACATTAAGCACCGTTGTACTTTCAATGGTTCCATTGGGAGATTGCTCTACAAGAGTTGTGTTTACACTACTAGCATTATCTCTGGTGTAGTAAAGCTTTCCATTATTTCCCAGTGCCACGTTCTGCCCTCCATGAGCTCCGTGTGTTCCAGAAAAGTATACCCATTTCACTTCTCCCGTATTGGTATCGATAGCTTGAGAGTAATCGACATTCATATTATCACTGTAGTAGACACCCTCTGAATCGATGAAGCCTCCTCCCAAATAGACTGCGGGTATTTGCCAGTTTTCCTTTCCGGTGTCTCGATTGAGCGAAAAGAGTCGCCCTTCACTGTTAAACATATGTCCTACGATAGCATCTTTTCGAGAAAAGAGATTTGCTGTATAAGGATCTCCAGAAATTCTTTCACTCATCCATCGGAAGGCAGGGTAGGTTTCGGAATTGAAATACGGGGTGCTATTGGTCGTTTGTTGATTTCCTCCCGTTACTGGCCATGGGTCATCTTCGGAAATCGAAACTGTTTCTTGGAAGGTGCCTTGTCTCGGTGACCAATCAAAAGAAAGATTATCTATCGTGGGAGTGATGTTTGTATCCTCCGTGGTCATAAGGATATTGATTCGAATAGATCGAGGATCAGCACAGGTAGTGTCCCATATATTACTGCAATACTCCAAGTACGGCATTACACTGAGATCAATCTCGGATGTTTCGGAAATATCAATGCCTCCTGAGTTTCCTGCAAGTATATAGTCTGGCCAGAGTTTACTATTTCTATCCATAACCTGCACTTTGAGCGTCGTGCCTTGTGGTATAGTGGCATCTACCGAAAGCGTCCCCCATTGTGCAACGAGGAGCGGTCTGAGTGCAGTAGTTCTTGCATTTCCACTCGTCCTATAGGGAGGAGTAAAAGAAGTTTGACTTGCTGTATTGGTAAGTTGAAGCACTCCTTGAGCAGTATTAACATTTACATAGCTTCTTGTGGGAACGCCTGTGTTGTCAGAAAAGTCGTCTGCATAGAGTCCATTTTGATGATCTGTAGTAACAGTAGCATAGGCTGTATGTGTGAAAAAGGGGAATATCAAGGGAGTTATAAGTGCTATGAGTGCTGTTATGGGGAAAAAATATTTTTTTCGCATAGATTTTGTTTTTTTATAATTTACGATATATACAAGTATACCATAGGTTTGAGGAAAAGGTAAAAAATTGTGAGAAAAATGTTTTTTTCTTTTTTTCTTTATTCTTCTTTATCTTTCTTTTTTTTGTAAAACAGGGTATTCTTTTTTTATGAAAAATTTTACAACTCTTTCTCGCAAAGAAACTCAAGAACTAGCAATGCTTTTTGCCGAGACGCTCCACTCAAAAACATTTCTCTGTCTTGATGGTAATCTGGGCGGGGGGAAAACAACCTTTGCACAAGGAATTCTTACTTTTTTCGAAGCAGAACCTCCCTATACGAGCCCAACGTTTTCTCTCATAAAAGAATATCCTCTCCCAAGAGAAAAAAATGGGATTTCTTACATCTATCATATTGATGCTTATAGGATAGCTTCCCCTGATATTCTTTCTCTTGGATGGGAAGAAATCATTGAAAAACCTCAAAGTCTTATCCTTTTGGAATGGCCTGAGAATGTCTCGGAATATATACCCAAGACGGCTCTTTTTCTTACGTTTTCTCATCCTCAAAATCCTCACGATAAAGATACTCGTATTATTACCCTTCCAAACAATCTCCCCCCAGACACCGTTTCCACCACAAACGCTTTGTCACAACATCATCTCGAGTAAATACAAATATATTTTCTTTTTTTGAAAGGTATTGTTTTTGGTGAAACCTTATTCCACGTTCATAGAGAAGAAAATATATTCCTTCAAATACATATTTTTGTTTTTCGAGAGAAGCTCCCAAAACAGCCTCTTCTCGTGTCTCTTTTTCTTGTGCTTCTTGAGTTTCTTGAGTTTTTTGTTCCTGAAAAATAGTTGGGGAAATCCATATCCACAAACCCGAAGAAAGTCGGTATTCTTCATCATCAAGAATTTTTTCTTTTGCATATAAGAGAGAATCAGAAACTTTTTTATTAGGTTGTCTCAGTTCAATGGCTCCTGATGAATTTCTCAGAGAAAAAGCGCTATGTATTCTATAGAACTTGATAGATTTTTGTGGTTCTATTTCTAAAGACGTACGGATAGGATGATTGGTAAGTTTTTCAAAACTTTCTCCTGTAGCAATTGACCAGCCCAAAAGATCAATCGTTTTTTCATCCTCATTATAAATTTCAATCCACTCGCCCTCTGTATCTTTCCCCGCTGGATTTGGGAGCAGTGCAATAATTTTTGCCTTAAATTTTGGATACGGCACAATAACAATATCACGAGAAATAAATACATCTTCTATTCCATCACTTACTCGCAATGTTACGGTGTACGTTCCTTTTTTTTCATAGGTATGTGAAGTGGTTTCTCTATAACTTTTCTTAGTATTTCCAAACTCCCAACGGTAAGTAAGATCATCACCATCTTTATCTTCAACTCGAACAGAAAAGGGTGTGCTTACTCCTTCATAACCTTTTTTTGGAATAGTTTTTTCTTTAATTTTTGGAAGCGTATTAAGCTTATTTTTCTCTCCTGGTGTAAGGTGTTTACTATTTCGCAATTGATCCCTATCTCTATTTTTACTTATATTTTCTTTTGAACTTTCCCAAGAAACGACATCGATTGGATATCCACTTGCATCAAAAAGAGAAAGAGATTCTTTTGTGTTATTGAGAGCAAAGAGAAACTCCTCTCTAGAGAGAACCTTGTATTCCCCCGCAGAAAGGAGAGTATTTTGAGGAAAAATATATTCTTGCAAAGACTCGTCAACTATTTTCCAAAAACTCATATCCACAGAGCTTTCTCCGAAATTATAAAGTTCTATGTATTCATTTTTTTCTTCATCTTCTTTTGGATTGGGGAGTATCTCATTGATTTGAATCGTTGCTCCCGATTGAGATTGAGGAAATATGTTTTTTTCTTTTGGACTTCTATAGGGTGTTTTCTTCCACAGAGAGACTTCTTCAGAAAAAATAAAAGAAAAATCTTTTGTAGGTTTTTCATAAGACATACTTTCTACCACAAAACCAGCGGGATCAAAAAGATATACGGTTTCTTTTCCTTGATCATTAAGAATAAAAGGAGTTTCTTTACCATATACTACTCTATACTCTCCAGGCATAAGAACAGATTGATTGGGAAAGATATATCGATTTTTGGTCTCATCTCCCAATGACCAAAAACGTATATCTACAGGACTGTCTCCAAAATTATAAATTTCAATAAATTCATCTTTAGCTCCTGTTGACGGTCTTGGGAATATTTCATTGAGACGAATCGTGGAATTCTCTATTTTTGTGGCGAAAATATTCTTCTCTCCTTTTGTCACAAAGGGAGTTTCTTTCCAACTATTCTCATCGCGTGCCCAACTTTTTCCTTTTTGAGAATCCTTGTATTCAAATTCATCTACTATCCCCCCACATCTATCTAAAAGAGAGATTTTTTCATTACTATTGTTAAGAGAAATACCAAAATGTTCAGCTCTATATATACCAGGAGCAAGTATGCCTGAAAGTGCTTTTTTTGTTGTTTTATCTCCAATAAACCAACCTGAAAGATCAACGCTCTCCTCTCCATAATTATATAATTCAATAAACTCTTCTTGAAGGGACGTGTCTGGATCGGGTAAAAGCTCTTCAAGACGAACGGTTTTTATTCCTTCAAAACCAAGAAAATTATTTTCTTCTCCTGGTGTTTCATTACAAACCCATTTCCATACGTCACCATCAAAAGAATAGGATTTTCCGTATTCGGCTTCTGGATACGAAACGCTATCCACAATTTGCAAATCAGGTGCGATAAGTTCTAGTGTATTTCCTTTATCAATAAGAGAAAACTTTGCCTCATCGAGAAAAAACTTTTTTCCTTCTATTTCCCCTGAAAGACTTATACCTTTTCCTGATCTATCTTGAATCTTCCAACCTTCAAGAGAAATAGACTCTTCTCCAAAATTAAAGATTTCTATAAATTCATCTTTAGTTCCTGTTGACGGTCTTGGGAGAAGCTCGTTAAATCGAAGTGTTTTTTTATATTCTTTTTCCTTTTCTTTTTCATTGTTTTTTCCTGGCGTTGATTGATATTGCCCCATCCACAGATCTTCTTTCTCAAAAAATGCAATACTATAAAATTTTTCAAAAATAGTATCCAAAAAAACACTGTCTATGATTTCTTTATTTTTATTACAGAGTACTACTGTATTCCCAAGTGCCACAGTAAATCCTTTTTTAAAATCAGCTCCTAGAGAATCAGCGTAGCTATTTTCTGTGTTTGCTAGTACATAGAGTTTTTCACTTTCTATATGTACATCGGAAAATGTATGAAGAGATGAGGAGGTTTTTGATGAACAACTCACATCTTTATTTTCTCCTGTTATTTTACGAAGCGACCACCCGTCTACATCAATAGCTTCATTGCTAGGGTTATATATTTCTATAAAATCCTCTTTTGTTTTTCCTGGCCCTCCCGTAAATCGAATTTCGTTTATGTATATTTTCTTTCCTTCTCTTTCTTCTCCACCTGTTTCACTTTCAATTTCATCTTTTTTTATGTTTTCTTCTTCACCAACTTCTTCATTTTTTTCAATACTGATATCTCCTTCAATTTGTTGTAAAATATCCTCTTCTTGTCCATACACAAATGGCCACATAAACAAGAAAATTCCCACAAAAAATACTATTTTTATAGATATCTGTAAAAAATATTTCATATCGCCTCATCCCTACATCTGAAATTCTTCCTTGTTGTGAATAATTTTTTGTACTTCTGTAAGATCTCTTTTGCGCATACTTTTTTGTAATTGTGCTAATTGATCTTTTATTTTGTAAGGATCTGGGACATTATGAAAAAGAAATCGTGGCTCTGTTCCTGCAGTTTGAACATATACTTCTCCATAGTGAAGAATAGTCGGAATAAAACCATGTACTTCTGTAGTGATATCTTGTATTTTATTGTAATGCAGTTCGCTTACTTCTCGCATAAAAAGTCCTTTTTGCTCAACATTCACCACTCGTTTATTTGTAATAATCCAGACATCGAGATAGTAATCAATCCAAATGATACTTGCTACTAACCAAAAAATAAGTAGAAGAAAGCTTCCAAAAAAGAAAAAAATCTTTTCATCTATATTCTGTGCAAATAGCTGTCCCGCAACACCAAGAAATACAATGACGAGAAGTGTAGCAAATATAAGTGGAATAAACTGCCATAAAATATCAAACCAATGTCGTCTAATAACTCCTTGTATTTCTTCACCTTTTTCTTGTTCTTTGAAATGATACTTTTCAAAATTTTCCATAAAGTTTTGTACAGGAGTAAAAAATTATATTTCCAAAAATTGTGCCATATCTTGCAAAGGAAGAAGGAGGAAAAAAATAATATTAAAACCTAAGAGTATCCCACCAATAAGAAGAAATATAAATATTTGTTTTTGAGCAAAAGAATTATCTATAGAATATTTCCTTAAGTGGTATACGATGAAAATGGCCAAAATAAAAACTATACAAATAAAAAAGAAGTAAAGAAGAGAAATAAGATAAGCCATATAATAAAATATTATGTGTTTATGTTTTCTGCTTAAGATGACGAAGTCCCGCTTCTGTTACCACACGTCCTCGCGGAGTACGTTCGAGAAATCCTAATTTCATCAAATATGGTTCGTAAACATCTTCAATAGTTTGAACCTCTTCTGAAGTTGCTGCTGCAAGAGTCTGTACTCCAACAGGACCCCCTCCAAATTTATGTACAATAGCTTCTAGTATTCGTATATCAGAAGGATCAAGTCCCTTCTCATCTATTTCTAACATTTCTAGTGCTCGATTGGCAATATCTTGCGTTATTATAAAAGCGTCTTCTATTTGAGCCACATCTCTTACTCTTTTGAGAAGTCTATTTGCTATACGAGGCGTACACCGAGAACACTGAGCTATGGTTAATCGTCCATCACTTTCAATCTCCATACCAAGTATTTTTCCTGCTCGATCAAGTATTTGCTCCACTTCATCTATTTCATAAAATTCCAAGCGATGTACGATACCAAAACGATCTCGAAGAGGTCCAGAAATAGATCCTAGTCGTGTCGTTGCTCCTATGATCGTAAATTTTGGAAGGTCAAGTTGTAATGTTCTGGCTGAAGGACCTTTTCCAATAACAATATCTAATTTGTGATCTTCCATAGCAGGATAGAGAATTTCTTCTACAACCTTATTAAGTCTATGTATTTCATCCACAAAAAGAATGTCTCCGTCATCAAGATTCGTAAGAATAGATCCCAAATCTCCTACACGCTCAATAGCAGGTCCGGATGTTACTTTAATATTAGCCCCCATTTCTCTTGCAATAATATGAGCAAGTGTCGTTTTGCCTAGTCCTGGAGGTCCGTAGAGAAGAGTGTGTTCTATGGCTTCTTTGCGTTTTTTGGCCGCACCAATAACAATATTAAGATTTCTCTTTATTTTTTCTTGTCCCACATATTCCGCAAATGTACGCGGTCGTAGGGTTATTTCGACTTTTTCTTCTTCTGGTTGTTGAGAGGAATCCGTAATCATAATTTTAGTATACCGATTTTATTACAAAATTGCCAATTATTTCTGAGTCTTCACATCATTGACAAAACTTTTTATTTTCTTATATGATGACTTTGTGTAGAAAATAGAGTTAGGAGAATTGCGATGAGTTCATTTAAAAGAAGAATATTAACTCCTCAAGAAGAATTACTTGAGGGTATCCTTTGGCTTTCTATGATAACGTTTTCAATGCTCGGTTTTCTCTTTGCTCTTTGGGATTGGGTAGGAACGCTACCCTCTCCATCGCCACAAGAACTCTTTTTTGTAATAAAAATGATAATAGGATCGATAGTAATCGGCGGAGCTATTGGAGCTCTTATTCCTCTTTGGAGAAAAACGGGCTCTGGAAAGTTGTATGGAATAATAGTCATTGTATATCTTTTTTGGGGTTTGTGCCTTACCCAAACTCTCTCATAAACCCTCCCTATTAGTCACGTTCATCCCCACCCCCGCTAGAAATTTATGCGGGGTCATTTTTTATATAAATATTATTCTAGAGATAATAATTCATCAAGAATTTCTCGAGGAATAGGATCTCGCTTCGGACTTTCTCCTGGATATTTCCATGCGCTAATAATACGAAACGTTTTCCCCTCTACTTGTCCATATCGATCAAAAAACTCTTTCCTTCTTTCTTCGCGAAATTTTTGTACTGGAGATAACGTTTTTTCAAAAGAAGAAAAGGGTTGTTTTTCCATACTCATTATCTCTTTTTCCCCCTTACTTTTTTGAAAATTTTTTACAACTTCTCCGTTTTTTTGATTTTGTACCAACTGATACATTATCCATATTTCTTGACGATGCTTAGATGTTCCTCCAATTTGCATAGAAGCAATCATTCCCGGAACGATACTTTTTTCTATGCGATCTGGCTTACGAATAACTCGCTTAAGTCGTTGCTGACTCAAGCCGTATTGTCTCATTTTCCATTGACTATGATTGTGACATAATTTATAATGCTTTGAAAAAATTTTATCTATTTTCTCTTGAAACGCGAATGATTTTCCTTTCTTTATCATCTCAAAAACTTATTATTAAAGCAAATATTAAACTTTTTTACATATAAAAAATAAAAGCTTCATATTACTAAGTTAGTATAAATTTTATATTTCTATCAAAATATTTTTTATAAAAAAACGCCAGCACTTAGCCAACGTTTATTTCTTTTCTTATGTATAAAAAAAACTTTTTACCCCCGAAGAATCCTTTCTTGGGGGGCACTCCATCTCTTCTAGGGCAGAGTTATGACTCCAAAGATCATAAGAAGGGCTCCCGTGGAAATGAGTAGTACTGTAATCGGAAACAGCTTAAGAAAGCATGTAAAGAAACCTACTTGTTTTTGTTTGCAACTTAGAGCTACGCTTTTATAAATAGCTCCTCCAAAAAGGATGGCTCCAACGGCAAATAAAAAAATTGACTTACATAGCTCAAGAAAAATTTCTAGACTCATAATGCCCATAGCGTTTTCCTCTTTTGTGTGAAGGTACTTTCATTGTTTCAATGTCAGCAAAAAACTGACCTTTTTACTATTCCCTAGTTTTTTCTTTATGTCAAGATCTAAAAAAAATATCTTCTATTCTCCCAGCCCACTTCGCAATGCCAATACTCGCTCTTCCACAGGGGGATGGGTCATAAAAAGTTTTGTTATATTCTTTCCCTTAAAAGGATTGGAGATGAAAAGATGTGCTGTGGCACGATTGGCTGTATCGAGTGGCTTAGGGTCAGCACTTATTTTTTCCAATGCACTTGCAAGTCCTTCAGGATATCTTGTAAGAAGCGCACCGCTAGAATCAGCGAGAAACTCTCGTTTTCGAGAAACAGCCAGTTGAATAAGTATAGCTACAAGAGGAGCAAGGAGAGAAAGAATTATAGCAAGAATCATAAAAATAAGCTGTAGTTTTCCATCTCTATTTCCTCCTCGATGATTTCCAAGAAAAGCCCAATGCCGAAACCAATCTGCAAGAAGAGCTATAAAACCAACAAGAACGACTATCACGGTAGAGAGAAGAATATCTCTATTTTTGATATGAGAAAGCTCATGAGCAATAACTCCTTCAAGTTCTGTTTTGGTAAGTCGTTCAATAATTCCTGTAGTAAGAGCAATGACTCCATGTTCCGGATCTCTTCCTGTTGCAAATGCATTAAGTGCACTATCTTGCATAATATAAATTTTTGGAACAGGCAATCCTGCGGTGATACAAAGATTTTCCACTATGGTATAGATACTACGAGCATTCTCCCGAGTTACTTCTTTGGCACCGCTCATAGAGAGTACGATTTTATCACTAAACCAATAGGAACCAAAGCTCATCACTACAGAAAAAATAATTGCCCCATAAAGAATACTACTCGATCCCATAGCTTGAGCAAATACATAACCCACTCCAATAACAAACACCAAAAACCCCGTGATATATATCCAAGTAAGTCGAACATTTCTATCTGCTTGTGTATAAAGAGTTGCCATACGTAATTATATCTACCTTCTCTTTATAAAGAAAAATATTCCTCATCAAAGAGTCTAAATAACAAAACAAATAAGAATAACTTTTCTGTTGGTATCTAGAAACTTCTTTAAGAAAATAGATGAATTATTTTGTTTTCTAAAATTCTACTTTGACAGGATTTTTTGCACTTTCTTTTTCTGATTCATCAAGTTCAAAAAATTCTCGAACAGAGAAATTAAATACACCAGCTATAATATTTGTAGGCACTGTTTCTATTTTTGTATTGTAGTCTCTCACATTACCATTATAAAAACGTCTTGATGCTTGTACTTTATTCTCTGTATCCGTTAATTCTCTTTGAAGTTCAAGGAAGTTTTCATTTGCCTTAAGATCGGGATAATTTTCAGAAACGGCAAAAAGACTTTTCAATGTTTCAGAAAGAAAATTTTCAGCCTGTGCTTTTTCTTGAGGAGCTTGTGCTTGCATAGCTTTTGTTCGAGCCTCTGTAACATTTTGAAATGTTTCTTTTTCATGAGAAGCATACCCCTTTACGGTATTTACCAAGTTTGGTATCAAATCATACCTGCGTTTGAGTTGCACATCGATATCACTCCATGCTTCTTCTACACGATTTTTAAACATGATAAGACTGTTATACGTAAGAATAGCCCAAACAACAACGAAACCTCCGATAATAAGTATTATAATTCCTAAAGACATATATTTTCTACGTTAAATCTATTAATGTATCTTTTATCAGATTAGCAACTTTTATCTATTTTGACAAGAACTTTTTTCTCTTTTTTTCTCCATATTTTTTATACACATATATCTATAAAAAACATCAGTTTCTTATGAAAAAATTTATATTGATTTCTCTTGTCTGTATGGTGTATACTAGAAAATAATAATTATATTTTTTAGTATATATGTCTTTTCTCGAATCATGGGCGGTATTTCTCATACCAATTATTGTAGGAACTCTAGCGCAAGGAGTAAAATTCACCCTTTATTCACTCAAACACGGATGGAATCCTCATTATGCACTTACGCATGGACATATGCCCAGTGCTCACACTGCTTTTATAACCTCTCTCGTAACGTCTGTTGCTTGGTATGAAGGACTAGATTCAGGTGCTTTCGCTGTTTCTATTATTCTTGCCATCATTGTTATCGATGACGCCGTGAGACTTCGTATGTATATGGGAGACCAAGGTCGATACCTGAATATGCTTATTCGTCAACTCGAGGTTAATGAAGAAAAATTTCCTCGTCTTAAGGAACGCATAGGTCATCGTATTAATGAAGTTATCGCTGGAGCTCTTTTTGGATTTTTCTTTTCTCTTCTTTTTGCTTACTTTTGGCCTTTTTAATTTTATTTTTCCAGTAAACCATACCTTTCCAATAATCCAACAGGGAGACAATCATCTGTTGGTGTATTAAACCTCCACCGATCAATGTCACTTTCAGAGAGAAGAGGATCTTTTACTCCTTGCTTCCCAACAATCCATTCTCCGATTGGAAGAGAACTATTTTGCAAAACTTCTCTATGATATTGTTCGGTATCAATAAAAACCCTACTTATTTCTCCGAGTTGTATTCCATGATTAATATATACATGCTTTTCACATTCTCTCGAATTGCACTCTGATGGAAAAGAAGATATTTTTTCATCAGCAATAATCATTTCAAGAAGAATGTCGTCACGACGTAAATATTCAACAAAAGACCCTCCGACCGATGCTGAAAGATACGGTGAAAACTCCATAAATCGTGATCCCGCATGTTTTATTTCTAATCGCTCCTGTCTACAATGCCTTTGGATAAATTCAATAACATTACGATTACTTTTTTCCCCAACCACCCTAGAAATTGCCTCTTTATTATCTGTTATCCGCTCCAAAATTTTTTCTAAAGAAAGATTTTTTGTCGCTTCATCCCAAGATACTAGATCTTCATCTTCAGCATAATCAAGGAAAAACTCTCTCACCCTCTTTTCGGATAATTCTCTATCGAAATCTTCTAAATGATTATTTTCAACAGAATGTTCTCCTTCATTTAATGCACGAAGAAAAATATCTCTGGCTATTTTTCTGTAGTAGCGAACTTTTCTCCCCTTTCTATCTCTACTTGCACTCTCTACCATTTTTTCTCGCCTCTCCTCGCTAAAGAGTTTATTACATACTTCTTGCATTTCTTTCGTATCTTTACAACGAAGAAGTTGCTGCTGGAGAATCCTTCCATCTTCGGTAGTAATACTCTCTTTTTCAAGAGAGGTCATTTTTTCAAAAAAATTCATATCTCTTCTAATAACTCTTTAATAACTTTTTTATCATTCCATGGAAGCATTTTTCCTTTCTCAAAAATTGTTTCTTCTGCACCTTTTCCTGTAACTACAACAATGTCCCCTTTTTGAGCTATACTCAAAGCTTTTTTCAAGGCTTCTCGACGATCAAAGATACGGAAATATTCAACGTTTTTTTCTTTCTTCTTAATACCTTTTTCGATTTCATCAAGTATACGATTTGGGTCTTCCCAGTAAGGATCTTCATTGGTAAGAATAATAACGTCTGCATACCTATCTACAATATTTCCCATTAAAGGTCGTTTTCCTCTATCACGATCACCACAAGCACCAAAGACAGCAATTATCTTTCCTTCTTTTTTTGTTTGAGAAATAAAGGTATATACTGTTTTGAGCGCTTCTGGTGTAACGGCATAATCAATTATTATAGTAAAACCCCTTTGATGAGAAATATATTCCATTCTTCCTGGTATGGTTTGTATTTTTGAAAGTGCCTTTCTGCTAATCCTTTTATCTATTTCCAAGACGTGAGCAACGGCAAGTGTTGCGAGAGCATTTTCTATATTAAACTCTCCGGGAAGAGAAAGGGAGAAATCTTCTTTCTCAAAAATAAATGTTGATCCACAAAGGTTTGATTGAACATTTTTTACACAAAAATACTTAACATTTTTTTCTTTATTTGTACAAGAAAGTCCGTAAAGTATTTTTTGCTTTGCCCCAACAGAAAGAAACTCTTGATAAGAAGGGAGTTTTTCATTGACAATAATGGTATTTGCTTTTTCGAAAAGTTTTCGCTTTGCTTTTCGATATCGATGCATTGTTTTATGATAATCTAAATGCTCGCGTGTGATATTGGTAAGAACAGCTATATCAAAATGTATCCCCCAAAGCCTATTTTGATCCAAAGCGTGAGAAGATACTTCCAAAATAGCATATTCACAGCCATTTTGAACAGCTTTTTGCAAAAATCCTTGTACAAAAAAAGAAGAGAGAGTTGTATATTTTGTTGTATTTATTGTCTCTTTTCCATTTATACAAAAATTGATAGTTGAGGCAAGTGCTACAGAATATCCCGCTTCACTCAAAACCTTTTCTATCATATTTGCTGTTGTTGTTTTACCATCAGTTCCCGTAATTCCTATAATTTTGAGTTTTTTTGCAGGAAATCCAAACCAAAAACAAGAAATGACCGCTTGGATAAGATGGTAAATATTCTTATACGATTGGGGAATGCTTTTTTTCAAATAATGAAACATATTATTTTCCTATGTGACGAAGCTTTCTTGCTATTTTATAGAGAAAATACCGCTTTGAATTAAGAATAATATCATACGTTCCAGGAAATTGTATACTTTCTGTTTTTGGGCAAAAAGAGGTTTTAAATCGGGTTATTCCCTCCCAATCTCCCCCCTCTTTATTCTGAGTGTCCTTCTCTTCACGTGAGAGAGAGACTCCTCCAAAATCATACCACATACATCCCCGTTTTTTCATATCTTGAATAGCCTGCCAATGAAGTAAAAAAGGTGCCATACAATTTCTTTGTTCGTCAGAAGATCCCCCGTGAAGATATATCGCGCAATCTTTTTGTATCATTATCATATTAATAGCAAGTACCGCATCTTCTCGTAAAGCTACATAGAGTTGTAATTTTTTCTCATCAAAAACAGTAAACATTTTTCTATAATATTCAAAGGAATGTGTTTTTATGTTTGCACGCTTGGCAGTAGCTTGGATAAGTTCAAAAAAAATCTTTTGATATTTTTCTTCTCTTGTTGCCACTATATGTACACCTTTTTTTTGTGCCAATCGAATATTGTAGCGAGTTTTTGTTTTCATAGAAGAAAGGAGTTGTTCTTCCGGTTGAGAAATATCCATAACAAGTATTTCTTGTGGTTGTATATTTTTTGGAGCAGGGACAAGACTTGCTTCTTGGGGGAGTTTTTCTTGTATTTCTTTAAAGATTTTTTTGTTCTCAGGTTCGATTCTTAGCCAAAAACATCCTCTTCCCTGAACTTCTTTTAAAAGATTGTGCATTTCTTCTTTTTGAAATGTTTCTTTGGATGAAACTTGTACTCTAGGTCCTCTTGGACAATAGGCATATTTTCCAACCAAAGGAATCTCTTGTTCTATGCACAAACCCAAAATATGTTTATCTCCAAAACGAAACGTGTCATTCCCTACTTTATTTTGAAATTGTTCCCATTCAAAAGATTGTAAAAGCTGTTGCTCTCCTTTATACGTTTCTTTCATACACACATTTTATTTTTTACCTAATTCTTTAAGTGCTCGTTTTATCCTCTGTCCAATATCTATAATATCTTCTGGGACCACTTTCAAAACATCTCGTACGTCTGAGAGAGAATACCCCATAGAAACAAGTGCCTCGATAACATCTCCATCTCTTAGTGTTTTTTCTTTTGCCATACTTCCAATATCAGCGACTTTATTTTTTAACTCCAAAATGACACGGCTCGCGATTTTCTTGCCAATTCCAGGTACTCGTGTAAGTATGGAGCTATCTTCATTGAGAATGGCCGTTTGTATTGTTGTAACATCCGTGAGAGAAAGAATAGACAACGCTGCTTTTGGACCAATACCTGAAACACCAATAAGAAGCTCAAAGAGTGCAAGTTCTTCCTCTTCAAGAAATCCATAGAGAGCAAAAATATCTTCTCGAACATGTGTGTGAATATGTAGAAAAACTTCCTGAAGTGAAGCTATTTTACCGAGAGTATACGTTGTTACAAAAACTTTATATCCCACGCCCTGTATACCTATAATGACGGATTGTGGACGAAGAAATAAAATCTTACCAGAAAGAGTTGCTATCATAAAAAAAATTATTATTACTTCTTTTATAATAGCACTACTTTACCCCTCTTGCCAAAAAACACTAACCGTGCTACAAAGAATTGTATTCCTCTAAATGTCATACCTATGCCAATCAAAGAATCTGCCAAAAAGTATATGCGAGTGAGTGATCGAAAAGCTCAACACAATAAACAAGTTGTTGGAATTTTTCGAAATGCTATCAAAAAAACTCGAGAATTCATCGCTACAAAAGACGTGGCGAGTGCTCAAGAATGGCTTAAAAGAGCTATTAAAGGCTTGGATAAAGCCTCTCAAAAAAAGATTATCAAAAAAAACACTGCGGCGAGAAGAAAGTCTCGTCTCAACAGTGCTGTGAAAAGTCTTGCTCTTAAAAGCGAGAAATAGAAAATCTTCTATACAAAAGAAAAAATCGCTTTGTTTGAAGCGATTTTTTTGTTTCTTGGACACTCCTTATTACGCATGAAAAATAAACTCTTCTACAGCAAAATCTGGATCAATTTTTCCGGTTTTTAGCAATATCTAGACGAGAGAGAGTGTTATCATATTCTTTGCTCCTTTCAAGAGAAATATTTGACGCATTTTTTATAATTTTTTCTACGACGAAAGGATTCATTTTTGCCTGAGAAGCAATTTCATTGACATTGTGTATATGTTTCTCTTCACGAAGAGAGAGTACTTTTATTGCTGATCGAACAGCAAAAGCAAACATAGGAAGAAGATATGATGAATTTTCTCCTTGCCGATATTGATCTCTTACAAGAAAAAGAGATTGGGAAATATTTTTAGATCCTAAGGTATCGAGAAGAGTAAATATAATGGAATCTCCTGTTTCTCTTATTAAATTTTCTACATCTTTTTTTGTAATTTTTCCCTTCTCTTGAGAACCAAAGAATAATTTCTCTGCCTCATTAGTAAATCGAAAGAGATCTCCCTGGGTTCTTTTTACCACCTCATCTACAGCATTTTCTTCAAAAACTACTTCTGGATATGTTTTTTGTATATAGAGTTCTATCCACTGTTTCAAAGAAGCTCCTTTGAGAAGTTGAAATTCTTCTTTTTTCTGAGATTTTTTTGTTAATTCCTTATACAATCGAAGACGTTTGTCTACATTTCCCGCGCTAACAACGACACAAACATCATCCGAGTCAAATGTCATTTCTTTTATGTACTCCACTATCTCATCAGACTTTTCTTTTTTAAGAGAAAATAAACCAGAAATTTGAACAAAGATACGAGAAGAAAAAAGATTGCCTCCTCGAATTCCCTCCAAAAAAGCAAAAACTTTTTTATGTTCTTCTATTTCTTCTATGTCTATTTTTCTCAACTCAGCTTTTTCTTTTTTTTCAGAGAAAAACTGCTTTCTTTGAGAAAGCAGTTTTTCATGTACTCTATACATATCTTCTCCATAAAGAAAAACGAGCATACATTTTTATTCTTCTTCACGAACATTATCTTCACTACCATCTTCAACTTTCTCCCCAGCACCCTCTTCCAATGGAGTCCAGCGAATAGTTTGTCCTGGCTCAAGAACCTCTACCCATACTTGTCCGACAACAAACACTATTTCTTTTCCAGCTTCATCATAAAAATACAATTTACTTGCAATATCTTCCTTATTTTTCTTCCAATTTCCTCGATATTCCTTCCCGTTCATATAATAATATGCCTGTCCACTATCTACGGTATCAAACCATGGATCGCCAAGCTCTAGATTATTATATCTCCCGACACCAGAGCCAATACCAGCTTCTTCATCATCAGGAACTAAGTCCCATGGACTCTCTACCCCACGAGAAGCATAGTCTATAGAAAGATTGATTTGTTCTGATTTTGCTACCAAAACAACGACATTTTTTGGAGCGATACGCTCTCCATTATTTCGATCTTTATCCGAGATATCATCCCAAAAACGAATATAGGAGTTTGTTTCTTTGTCATATTCATATTCCACATCATAAGGATTTGCAAAAGCTACGCGAAGCGTTCCTCCCCCTGGACGATCAGAAAGTGGTGCGTCTGTTTGGAAAGGGTATCCTTCAAATGTCGTCTCTTGTCTGTATCCTAAATCTTCTACTGCCTGGAGAATGCTTTCTCTTTTCATATGACCAGAATCTTCCATTCGCATAATGGGATCACTTTGCCAATTCCAACGATCACAATATTTTCCAGAGTACACAAGACAATCAATATTATCAATAACATCTTTTTTGAGAAGCTCTAAAGCAAACACCGAACCTCCCCAATGAGCAAAGACAGCATCTAAACCTCGAGCAATATGGATATAGTCGTGCCGAGAGCTTCTCATAGCACCAACTTCATCAGGAATTTCACACTGATAGACTCCCATAAGACGAGTTACGCTTGAAGTATAGGCTGGCATTTCAAAAACCATATCTGCCTGAGAAAACCCCGCTGCAGGACGTGCTTGTTTGTCTGCTGGTTGCATAACAGCTATTGGTCTCTTATTCCAATTTGCACACTCTTTTCCCGAAAGCCCACTTCGATTTCCATCAACAAGTCTACTTGAAATTTCTGAGGGCTGTTCTACTTGTCTGCGAATTTCATCTACACGACTAGCACGAATTTTATCTTTGAAATAAAAGAAATAACTCAGAAGAAAAACAAGAAAGATCAAAAAAAGCAACAGGAAAAGCATCTGTTTTTTATCTTTCATTATATTTTTTAATAATTCTTGCATATATTTTTACCTATTTTTTATTTTTTAAGTATACACTTTCTTATTATTTTTTACAACATTCTCTAAAGCTCCCCCCAATTTTTCCCACTCGAAATATCCACGGTCAAAGGAACGTGTAATGTATATACATTTTCCATTATATATTTAACTTTTTGACTAAACATTTCTTCGAGGGTCTCAGGTATTTCAAAAATAAGTTCATCATGAATTTGGAGAACGAGTTTACTATGTTCTTTTTGTGAAAAAAATTCTTTCTCACAAGCAATCATAGCAAGTTTCATAATATCAGAAGCAAGTCCTTGTATAGGAAGATTAACCGCCATACGCTCTCCTGAAGAAACTACTTGAAAATTTGAACTCTGTATTTCTGGAATATATCTTCTTCGACCAAGCTCTGTTTCTACATATCCCGTTTCTTTCGTATCTTTTTTTATCTTTTCTATATACTGAGCAAGTCCTGAAAAAGTATGCATATACGAATCAATAAATGTCTGTGCCTCTTCTCTTGAAACCCCCGATGCATTCATAAATCCAAATATCCCCATACCGTAGAGAACTCCAAAATTAAGGACTTTTGCTCGACGACGCATCGACTTTGTCACTTCTTCTTGTGCTACCCCAAAAACTTCGCTTGCTGTTATGGTATGAATATCTTTTCCTTTATGAAAGGCTTCAATCATTTTAGCGTCTTCGCTCACGTGCGCTGCACATCGAAGGTCTATTTGAGAATAATCAGCGCTCACAAGAATAGTCCCCTCTTTGGCGACAAAAGCCTTTCGTAAAAGCCTTCCTAACGTACTTTTTATGGGAATATTTTGAAGATTAGGATCTGTTGATGATAATCGTCCTGTAGCAGTTATTGTCTGTTGAAATGTTGTGCGAATTCTTCCATCCTCTTCTACAAGTTTTGGAAGTGTCTCTATATAGGTAGTTTTAAGTTTGAATCTTTCTCGATACATCTCGATTGCCTCAGCAATAGGATAGGTTTTTTTCAGTTTTTGAAGTTCTGCAGAAGCCGTAGAATACCCTGTTTTCGTTTTTTTGATATTTTTTGTTTGTATCTGCAAATGATCAAAAAGAATTTCTCGTAATTGTTTCGTAGAGTTAATATTAAATTCTCTTCCAGCAAAGTCATAGATACGCTTTTCGAGTTCTTCTATTTCTTTATTTACCACCTCGGAAACATTTGTAAAAATTTCTTTGTCAAATTGTATTCCATTTCTTTCCATATCAACAAGAATAGGCGCTAAAGGAATTTCTATTGTTTCCAAAACATCTTTCAATGTTTTTGTATCTTCCTGATGAGCACTTTCTTTTTGTATTCTCTCCTGGAGGTTTTTATGTATGGCAAAAACCATTTCTGCCTTGCGACACAATGATTCTTCTTTGGGTGAGAGTTTACCAGCATCATTTATTTCAAAAAGAGCCTCTTGTACACTCACCTCTTCCCACTCCTGGCCTAATTCAGAAAACGCCAAACGTTTGAAAGAAATATCTCCCCCCTCCTGCAAAACATACGCCTCAAGAGAGACATCTCCCGCAACCACACCTTCAAATTGAAATCCACAAGAAAGAAAAAGATGTTTTGCTTCTTTGAGAGAGAAAAATATTTTTCGCACAGAAGATTTTTGGAGAAAATTTTGTATACCCTCTCTCGTTTCCTCATTGAGAACGACGTAAACAGATCCCTCTGTTTCTTGAGTATAAAAAACGATTCCCAAAAGAGATCCTATTCGAATAGATACTCCCTTCCAATCCAAAACAAGAACGACATCCTCTTTGAGCGTCTCCAAAAAATCCAAGCATTTTTGTTTCGTGTATATTTTTTCATATTTCTTTGGAGTAACTCCTTTCTTTTTTCCTTTTTTTGAAAATATTTCTCCTTCTTTTTTCGGAGAAAGTCTTTGCACAAGGGAAAAAAAATGAAAAAGAATAAACTGTTTTTTCACGTTTTCTCGAACAGCGTCTGAAAAAACAAACTGGGCTTCCTGCTCTTTAAACTCATCCAAAGCATCTAAGCGAATCGTTCCCAACATTTTGGACTGAAAAGCTTGTTCTTTATCACGTTCTAGTTTTAAACGAGAAGAAGGTGTAATCTCATCGAGATGATCATAGATATTTTCAAGTGTTGTGTATTTTTGAAGAAGTGTTGTTGCTGTTTTACTCCCAATACCCGAAACACCAGGAATGGCATCTGAAGTATCTCCCGCAAGACCTTTGAAATCCGGAAGTGTTTCTGGGGCAAATCCATATTTTTCCACCACACCCTCACGATCAAAAAGCACGGTATCTTTTATTCCTCGTCTCATGGTAAACACACGGATATTTTCATCAACCAACTGCAAAGCATCAGCGTCCCCCGTTACGATAATAACGTTAAAGCCCTTCTTTGATGCGAGTTTTGCCAAAGATCCAATAACGTCATCCGCTTCAAATCCAGATTTTTCATATATGGGTATACCGAATGCTTGTACCACTTCTTTTACAAGAGGTATTTGTTCATAGAGATCATCTGGGGCTTTAACTCTTTTGGCTTTATATCCCTCAAAGGCTTTGTGTCGAAACGTCGGATCTGAAAGATCAAACGATGCTATAATATGTGTAGGATGAAACTTTTCGATCACTGAGAGAAGCGTCATCGAAAAGCCATACACAGCATTGACGACTTTTCCTTCTTTGGTAGTAAGAGGAGGAAGTGCGTGGTAAGCACGATGAATAATCGCATTGGAATCAAGAAGGAGAAGAGTTTGAGAAGACGTTTTTTTCATAGTATCAGTGTACAATCCCTGTACAAGAAATGCAAAAAAAGCTACTATAACACTAAAGAAAAATATAGTAATCATAGGTATCTTGTATGGAAAATTGGCCAATATCGCCCGATCTCAAAAGAGAAAAACCGTATATGTTTCAAAGACGTCCAAAAGATACTCCCCAATCTCGTGATTTTTTTGGAACTTTACTTTCAGGAAATTATTTCAAAGATTTTCCTGAAGAAGCAAGACAGAAAATACTTCTTTATTGGAGAGAAAATGGTGTAAAGATACAACTACAATTTCAATACTTTCTCAGCCAAGCAACTTCTCCAGAAGCTATGCGTGATCGCATTCAATCTTTTCTTTCCTTTCAAGAAGGTGGTGCTGAAATGATAGAAAAAATTTTCTTTATCGTCTCTTCTCTAGATTCAAAAAAGTCTGATACTTTATTTTCTCACTACGCTCAGCTTGCTCATTCTTTAGAAGAAAGAGCTCAAAAACTTTCTGATATTTTTTCTGATACTTTCAAAGGAATCTATGAAAGCTCTCCTGTGCTTAACAAAGAAACAATAACGAAATCTCTTCACCTTCGAGCTAATGCTCTTTTTTCTGAAACAGCAGAGAATATTCGCTTAGGAGAAACGATTGATATCTCCGAAACTCTCCAAAAAATACAAGAAGAAGAAACCGCGCAAGAAGCTCTTTTACAAGAGATTTCTCATTATGTCGAAACTATACGAACACTTTGTATTGATCTAAGAAAAAATCTTCTCGAAAAAGACGAACTAGCTAATAAAAAAAGAATTTCTCTTCTCGAAGAGGAACGCTCTGGTCAAGAAAATGAAGAAGATCAAGAATTTCTCGAAATAGAAATTGCTTCTGCACATTTTGATGATGCAGAACTTGCACACGAACAAGACATTACCGATGCTATGATCCTTTCCGAACAAGAAATTTCCCATCTTATCAAAGAATATTCTGATAAAAATCTTTATACAGAAATTCCCCCTTCCCAAAAACAAGCCCTACTTGGAAAACTCTCTTGTGCAAAAACGCTCTATCAGCATCTCCAGAGAAAATTTGAAGATGTTTTGTATGGACGAGAATCTGCCGTTCTTTCACAAGAAACGCTTAAAAATCTTTCTCTACAAACTATCGATGAAACACCCCCCGAATTACAAAAGGAAAGCATACAAAAATACCCGCCCTATTTTCCTGTTGGTATATCTGCCGATCTCAATCAATGGGAAAAAGTTTTTTCAGAAGAATGCTCTGTTGCCAAACCCATTGAACTTTATGCCTATCTTTTTTGGCTCAATAATCAAGAATCTCCTGTAGAAATCGTTATCTGCGATACTATACAAATCAATAATTATCTCGCGGAATACCCCCATCTCACTCAGCAAGAATCCTATGAAAAAGCTCGTCAAATAGGGTCGATCGAGGCACAAACCTATAGAAATATTATTGACACCTTTGGTCTCCACAATATTTCTTTGGTTCGGTACGATGAATTTCTTTCCTCTCCTCATACAACAGGAGAAAGAAAAACGTTTCAAGAATACAAGACTCTCTGCGAAACACTCTCTCAACATCCCCTGTTTGAAGCCGCCTTTCTCAATGCCGTACAAGAATCTCGAGCACAAACTCCCGAAGAAAAAAAACGTCATATAGGGTATGCCACAGAAGAAGTTGCATGGACTCTGGCGAAACGTGGAACCAAAATAGGACATATCAATGAAGCACGTTATGATGCCCTTTCTTTTGCTCTTGAAGTTATCGAAGGAATCTTCCAACAAGAGAACAAAGGAGATATACTAGCACCAGAAAACGAAACCTTTCTCCAAGAAGTCCTGCAGTCTCTTGGAACTGTTCTTGCTCAAAGTTTTTCAAGAATTTTTGCTAGACTTTCAAAAAACACTCCTCAATACGACTATCTTAAACAATTAGAAGCCACTTTTTTTGGAAATCCAAAAACTCAAGGCTTTCTCAAGAGATCTCAAGTGGGAAAGAAAAAAGAAGGTTCATCTCTTACTCCTTCTCTCGTACAACAATACGTACAAAAACATAAACTTTTTGATCGTTATATCAGCCCTTCTGTCTCCTCAGTAAGTTTTGGGTATCGTCAAGCAGGGAAAAAAGAAGAAAGTGTTGTAAAATTTCGAGAACCCTATAGTACGTATTTTTATGACGATCCTGCGCATATATTTCTTCACGCTGATCAAATTGTTGCTGTTCCCCAAGGAGCTCTTTCTGGAAAAATTCTCACCCTTCCTGCACAAAAACAACAAGAATATGCACAAAAAGTTATTCGGCCACTTATCATTGAATATTTCAAAACACTCAAAACAGCACCCGAAGATTATTTTCTTTCTTTGGGAAAAGAGAGGGGGGCACTTTTTGAAGAATGCCGCTCTTCAGAGACACTCACCGATCTTCTCTCTTTCGTCCAAAAATACATTGTCCGTCCTTCTACCAATACGACTGCGGATACTGTTTCTTGAGCCAATCAGGTTGTAAGTCTTTACAATATTTCCGACCAATTTCCCAGAAAAAATTGTGAATAGAAAGCATTGTTTCATAAATTTCTTTGTTTTCTACAATAAATCCAATATGAATTTTTTCTGAAAAGGTCACAAAAGTTACTTTATTACTATACACATTGATCTCTGTTGTAAAAGGATATTTCTTATGATCCACAAAGAGAATTTCTGTAACATCATTTGCTTTATACCCTTTCATATATTCCAATGCCTCTATGTTATTGGGAATAATAACTTTTTCTTTGATGCCTAATCGTTTTCGTTTCGGTGCGTAGTATTTCGTATTCCATTCCTTAAGATACCGAGCATATCCAGCAACATCAGAAAATGTAAGGATCTCTTTGCCCCTATTATCATCAAGAGAGTCTTCCAAAACTTGCTGTATTCCTTCAATTCCTTCAAAAAACCGAACGCCCGGACGACCTGCCACAAGATTGTAATCAGATATAATAGAAGGAAGAGCACTTTCGAGTATGCGTTTGGCATCATAGGCTTTTTTTTCTTGACGCTCAGCAAACTCTTTGAGTAAAACAGGGTGTTTGAGAAAAAACGTAGCTACTTCACCAAGTGCTTCTTTTTTTTCTACCACACCCATCTCTTGTAAATCTTCTAGAATTTTATACACCAATCCTCTTTTGATCATTGTTTGTTTAGCAAGAGCGCTTGCTCGCATTTCTCCTCCTCTGAGAAGGGTTTCGTAGACAAGAGCTTGATTTTTTTCAAGTCCCGCTTGTTTGAAAATTTCTTCGTAATACATATATTTTTTGGTACTTTTTATTCTTTTTTCTTTCTCTATTCTACTCTTTTTATATTATTTTGTCAATATTTTATGACAAAATACTGCTTTATTATATGTGTTTTTATGTATTTTTTAAGTTTTTTTATCTATTTTAAGCTAATTATTGTACTTATTATATTGACGAATATAGACAAAAATGCTATACTGTGTTTTCGATGATAAAAACCCGTACATACTTCTTTCATCGAAACCAGCACCTTCTCAATCTTGTTTTCCTCAAAGAGTGATGCGAAAGAAAACTCTTTTCTTATCCAAAAGGAAGCTAACACCATCATAATGATATTGAGCTTTGTCCTTTTGTATAAAAAATATACATCTTCCTCCGCATCACCCTTTTCGGAAATATTCCACAAAAGGCACTGTACCTTAAAAGAATACCTGTGTCCGCGTTCGATCTCCCCTTGTAAGAGAGGGAGGGGTCGTATGGAAAATAGACACAGATATTTATAGAGAATTCATAACTATGAATTCTAACCGGAAAGATCCCGTGAGATGCTTAAGAAAGTAAGAGGATGTCGGTGCATTCCGGTGCACGAGACATTCCGGCATCGTCTCGAGTATGGTATGTGGATTTGGTCTGACCCGATGATGGCATATATCCTGATGGGAGAAAGCATTTACTCCTTCCAACGCGTTGTGAGTGAAGATAAATCGCTTCGGACCGTCCCGCCAGAGGAGCATGAGCGATCAAACGTTCTTGTAATAAGATCGATCGTGGATGGAAGTCTAACCAGCTTCGACCCACGAAAATCTCTTTATAAGAGAAAAGGTTCTTTAAGAAAAGAAGGGTTTGGCGTTTTGTATGAAAACTCTGTTTTTGCCCAAAACGTCGAATCCTTCGACACATCGGAAATGGAAGTGTGGCACTCATCGCCCGCTTCGCAGGATATTTCCAAACCATCCAATAGCCCTCCGGGGTGCCCTTCGCGACGGTTCATGTGTCGCGGATGAGAAGGGTCTCCAAAAGGAGAAAATCATGAAAAAATTGAACAAGGCAGTCTTCAGTTTTTTGGCCAGTGCAAACAACGAGGAGATGCATGCAAAGCGTCTCTTCGAGGCGTTTTGCGCCCCATTCCCCTCGCTGGAGGCGATTCCAATTGTTTTCAGAGAGGTGTGGAACCTCCTCTTTTCGGTTCAATGGGGTGAGGAACCCCAGATGGACCGAATTGAGGCGGCACTCGCCCTGTGCTCCTGCGGGGGTGAGTGGCCAGGGCGGGTTGTGGTGGAGGACAAGGATGTCCTCATCATTCCGTATGTCGGAGATAGGAG
>JAGYLL010000060.1 GCA_018401135.1 Candidatus Moraniibacteriota bacterium
TTCAATTGTATTAAAAAATAATTACGAACAAGTTTTATTTTCAAAACAAGAAAAAAATGAAAAATACAACGCTCTTGAAAATATCAAAAAAGAAGTCTTTTCTTTTGTAGAAGGGTATGAATCTGAAAATACATATAATAAAAAAGAAGCTGCTTCTTTTATTATAGATACCATAGCAGACGAGCTTGTTCACAGTAATATTCTTAATAAGGATATTCGTCCAGATGGACGTAAACTTGACGAGCTTCGAAAAATATCGTGTAAAGCAGGTCTTCTCCCAAGAACACATGGAAGTGGAGTATTTACTCGAGGGGAAACACAGGCACTTACCGTAGTGACTCTGGGTGCGCCAGGATCAGAACAAATTTTAGATTCTATGGAAGAAAATGATACAAAAAAACGGTATATGCATCATTATAATTTCCCCCCTTTCTCTGTAGGAGAGGTTCGTTTTATGCGAGGACCTGGAAGGCGAGAAATAGGACATGGTGCGCTTGCAGAAAGAGCTCTTGAGCCACTTATTCCCTCTAAAGAAACTTTTCCTTATACACTACGACTCGTGAGTGAAATTTTAGAATCAAACGGATCTTCTTCCATGGCTTCTGTTTGTGGTTCAACTTTAGCGCTTATGGACGCTGGAGTTCCCATAAAAGCACCAGCTGGAGGAATTGCTATGGGCATTATTATTGATACAGAGCAAAAGAGTGATCATTTCAAAACATATAAAATTCTCACAGACATTCAGGGTCTCGAAGATCACTTTGGAGATATGGATTTTAAAGTTGCTGGAACAAAGGAGGGCATAACAGCTCTTCAAATGGACGTAAAGGTTGATGGAGTTACCGTTGAAATGTTACGAGATGTTTTAAAGCAATCCCATAAAAATAGAATGGATATACTTGGTTTTATTGAAGAAGAAATACAAATCCCTCGGAAAGAAATGTCTCCCTATGCTCCACGTATTATTATAATGGAAATTAATCCAGAAAAAATTCGTGATGTCATTGGACCTGGAGGAAAGGTTATAAATGAAATTATAAATGAAACCGGGGTAGAGATTGATATTGAAGATAGTGGTATGGTGTATATAACCTCAGTAGATCAAGTGAGTGCTGAAAAAGCGAGACAATGGGTAGAAAATCTCACTCGAGAGGTAAAAATTGGAGAGCTTTTTAGTGCTCGTATCACAAGAATTATGAATTTTGGTGCATTTGCTGAAGTTTTGCCTGGACAAGAGGGTCTTATTCATATCTCTCAATTAGCTAAAGAGCGAGTCGAAAAAGTAGAAGGAATTGTTAAGGTTGGAGATATTGTTCTTGTTAAAGTTATAGAGATTGACCATCAAGGACGCATCAATCTTTCTATGAAAGATGTTTTGCAAATAGAAGAATAATTTTTGAGATATTGTTGTTATAAAATATATAGAGTATACTAAAGATGTTCTATAAATCTTTCTCTAAATTTGAGATATGTTTGGAAAAAAAATAAATACAAATAAAAACATTCAAAAAGAGGGTGGGGACACCTATTCTCCTTTTGAAACAAATGCCGTAGAAAATTCAACTATTAGAACTATGGCAA
>JAGYLL010000061.1 GCA_018401135.1 Candidatus Moraniibacteriota bacterium
TGAAAAAACTCCTTTTGCAGATATGCCTGCTCAGAATTTTTTTATAAAGTGGTGTGAAATTAACGACTCTATTTTTCCAAAGTTTATCTCAAGAGAAGAGTGGGAACAAAGAGGAGTTCAAGGAATACTAGAAAAAAACAACCAAGGAGAACAAACACTATTGCTCCCAACAAATCTTCACCTATGGGAAATGATGGATGTTATCAAGACTGTAGACCATGACACACTAGCTAGAAATCCTGAAAAAAGAGAGGACAGAGCAAATCAAATACAAGAACTGGGATCTATTTTTGAAAAAGCTGGACGGTATCTTTCAGAATATCTTCCTGAATTTCAAGAAGATGATACTACTGCTAAACAAATAGCTCAGGATATTGCAAAAGAATTTTACCAATACGGCTTATCTTTGCAACACAAAGAGAAAAGAACAGAAGATATTCCTGAACAATCATTACTTACAGAGGAAGACAAAACAAAACTAGACGAATGGTTTTTGGGAAAAGATACCTATCAAAAAATGATATCAAGACTTGGTGAAAATCCGAGCGAAGAACAAATCGAAGACAGGAGAAAAGAACTCCTACAAGTGTATTTTAAAGCTCTTGGAAGAGTTGGATATAAAGCAGAGGGAGAAAAACCTTGGGAAACAACAGTTGGCCCAATGCAACACCTACAAGATAAAACCAGAAGACAAATCACCAAATCTGTAGAAACCCCCGAAAGAGAAATGGAAACCGCTATTTTTAGAAGAGGGGTGGAAAAATTGGTGATGGAGATGAAACTAGAAGCAAAAAAATTATATGATATTTTACAAATTGATAAACTTAAAGAAGAATTGAATCAAATAAAGGAAAATGGAACTGCTGACGAAATAGCCAAAAAAGAATTAGAGATTTCTAAAAAAATTCAATATGAAGTAAGTAGATTTAGATATAAAAATCTAAACCATAAACCATCTGAAATGGTTAAAACCGAGGCAATAAATTGTGTTGGTTCAACAATTATAGCAGGGGGGATATTAGACGAGCTTGGCATAAAACACCTTAATGCTTCTGTCCCTAATCATGCTGTTATATTTCTAGTAACAAGCGATGATAAGGTTTATTGGCAGGATTTTACTCCTCCATCAGGAAATGTGAGTGAAAAAAATAAAGAGATTCTAGATGGTGATATTATTGCAGACACTCTTAGTGAAGAAAAAAAGAAGGTAAGCGTGCAAGATATTATTAATTTGGCAAAAAATCCAAGTACTAAACAAATGAGTTTCCTTATAAAAGGATTTTTAAATCATAAACGTATACATATAAATTTATCCAGTACGGCAGAATTTCAGGTATTGAGTAATGTTGGTTTTGAATTTAAAATAAAAGGAGATGATAAATCTCTAAGTATACTGAATCCCAGGAATGAAAAAATATTGGAGGAGTTAAAAAAAGAGGCGATTAAAAACTATTTGGTTGCTATTGAG
>JAGYLL010000062.1 GCA_018401135.1 Candidatus Moraniibacteriota bacterium
AAGGAGGAAGTCTTTTACTAAACCGGGCAGCCTACTGAAACACCAGATACCGGTGCGTACTTTTGCCCAATGGAATGAAAATAAACCTGGGTTTGTTGAGATGGACTTGGTTGACCATAGTGGAGGAGAAGAACGGGGTGTTTTTGCCCAAACTTTGGACGTTACCGATGTGTTTACAGGATGGACTGAGACTATTGCGGTAAAGAATAAATCACAGTACCATGTTTTTGGTGGAATTACCGCGACCAAGAAGCGTTTCCCTTTTCCGGTAGTGGGCATTGATTCGGACAATGGAAGCGAATTCATTAATAATCATCTGAAGAAGTATTGTGAAGAGAAGAAAATAACCTTTACCAGGGCAAGAGCATACAAGAAAAACGATAATTGTTATGTAGAGCAGAAAAACTGGTCTATAGTCAGAAGAACAGTCGGCTACCTACGATATGAAACGGTTCAGGAAGTATACCTGTTAAACCGTATATACAAACAGTTAAGGTTTTATACTAACTTCTTTCAGCCGCAAATGAAATGCACAGATAAGTTGCGTATTGGCAGTAAAGTGAAGAAAAGCTATGATATTCCCAAAACACCATACCTGAGAATCCTTGAGTGTGAATACGTTGCGGAAAACATCAAAAAGAATCTGAAATCGATATATAACTCGCTTAATCCGGTGCAGTTGAAAAGGGAAATTGGTCAACTGCAGGGGAAACTGTATAATATGGCTATTAAAAAGCCACTTTATCATAGAAAAAAAGAGCCTAAAAATGAAACTGCTTTCAAATAGAAATATTAATGAGGCAACGAAGGGCTCTTTATATAGAAATATTAATGAGGCAACGGGCAGGGCGAATTGCCTCATTAAAAATCTATCTGAAATGAAATCGTTGCCTCATTAAAAAATCTATACGAAAATATTCACCTCTGAGAGCCGAAAAAAGAGGAGGTGGATAGAATGGAAAAGGAGTTAGACATGAAATCGAGGCGACGAATAGGCAAAGTATTAGCAGAAAGATATCAACGAGCAAGTAAAAAAGAGAAAGGTAAAATTCTGGATGAATTTACAAAGGTCGCACAATATAATCGAGCATATGCCAGTTGGTTATTGCAAAACTTGTGGCGTAAAACAGTGCTATATGACAAAGGTAAAAGGAAGATTCTGATAGGCAGCAAGAAAAAGAACCAAAAGGGAATAAGAAAAAAGCCTTTGTATTATGACGAGAAAACCGTTGCAGTGTTGAAACGTATCTGATTATATTGCAACGTGGGTGGTGCGGGAAAAGATTAGCACCGTATATAAAACACATTCTTCCGGTTTTGGAGAAGAATGAAGAGATTGTGTTGGATAAAGAGAAGCGTGAGAAACTCATAAATATTTCGGCTGCTACGATAGACAGGTTATTACGAGAAGAAAAGAAGAAATGGGAGATAAA
>JAGYLL010000063.1 GCA_018401135.1 Candidatus Moraniibacteriota bacterium
TTTCTTCCTGCATATGCAACAGAAAAAAAGGTATTTATTGCGCTCCTTATTCTTTTGTTTCTCTTTATTGCTATTTGTGCGCGCTTCTATATTTTCTGGAGAATAAATAGTTATCTCATAACAAAAGAAGGGCTTTTTGTGTTTCGTTTAAAAGATATCTTTTTTATTGAAACCGAAATGATTCCTCTTGAAAAGATGAGCACTTTTGATATGTACAAAAAGGGATTTTGGGCCACTATTTGGGGATATGGAAACATTATTCTCGCAAGTTTGATTACGGATAAGAGTATAGGGACGGCTACTATTTTTCTAGAAAAGATATGGCATCCCCGGAGAGTACTGCAAGAAATACAAAAAATTTCAAAGAAACACTCTCACGAACTTATTAAAACTTTAAAAAACGATGTCATTGATACTGCTTAATATTATCGAACTTATCGTGTTATTTATAGCACTTATGTATATATTTTTTCTCAGAAAAAAGGTATTGCTTGTCTTTCGTATGAAAAAAGAAATGCGGGAAAGAAAACTGTTAACTCTGTTATTTTTCCTTAAAATAATCGGGCTCTTCCTCTTTTTTGAAGTTCTTATCGCTTTGGTTTTTAAATATGATATTTTTTGATCCTCGAGAAACATGAAAGATAATAATACTCCGAAATCGGCTACAATGCTCTATCATTATAAAAAGTTCCTCAATGCTTGTATTTTGGGGGATCAATCGTCCTTACCCTGGCAGCACTTATACTGCTTATAAAAAGTATATTTTTGCTCATTATTCCCCTTTTCAGTGCCACAGTACCAGTAACCGTGATCTTGCAGGCTATTGAGCTCATTGTCGTTTCTATTGCCGTATTAGACGTTGGGAAATATATCGCAGAGGAAGAAATACAAACAAACAAAGAACGCCGAACTCCAGCAGAGGCGCGAAAAACGCTAACGAAATTCTTAGTGATTATTATTATTGCAATATCACTAGAAGCGTTGTTGTATATTTTTGAAGCAGGACACACAGATTTGCGATTACTGATATATCCAACCCTTCTTGTGATCGCGACCGTATTCCTTGTTGTGGGACTTGCTCTGTTTCAGAAAATCAGTGTCGCTTCTGAAGAAAAGATTTCCCAAAAAGAGGTATCTCC
>JAGYLL010000064.1 GCA_018401135.1 Candidatus Moraniibacteriota bacterium
GCTACACAAGGAGTGCGAATTATGCGTCTTAAATCAAGTGATGAATTAAGTTCAGCAACATTAGTTTAATGAGAAAAAGAGAAAGCAACTGTATAGTTAACAGTCAAGGGTAACACTCAACCACTTCTCATGAGGAGTTTTTCCATTTAATGATAAATGAATTCTCTCAAAATTATAATATCGTAGCCACTCATAAGGAGTCTTCCAATCTCTTTGTGTATTTTGATAATATTCTTCATCCATAGTTCGATGCACCCTCTCTACCTTTCCATTCCACCATGGAGATTTCTTGGGAATAAAGTAATGAGGAATCTTTCTTGCATGCGTTAACCAATAATGAAAATATCCTCGAAACTCACTTCCATTATCTGTTTGAATAGAGAGCGCTTTAAATCGAAAATATCTTTCAGCTCTCTTTAATGCAATAATAGCATTCTTACTTTCTTTCGTTGTACATACCGTAAAATGATACTTTTCTGTATAGGGATCAAATACAGAAAATTGATACATTCTCCTTCCTTTTTCATAGACATACTTTACATCAAGCTGTATACCCATGCCAGGCTTTGTTATGACTAATTTTTCCCTCATAGGACTATACCAAGAATATTTTCTTTGTGGTTTTCTGATAAGCTTTTTTCTTTTGTAATATCGATAAATAATGGTAGTGGAAATATCCATTCCCAATTCTCGTTTTACCAACATCTTCATTTTTAGTGGTCCATAATTAGTTTTCTTTTTTTCTCTTTCAATAAACATTCGCATCTCCCATGTCATTTTTGTATTTCTTTTTTCCATACTTGGGTTATGCGTGTTACCACCTAAACCAAAGTCTCTCTTTCTCCATTTGTAGTAGGTCTTTCGAGAAATACCGAAGACTCTACACACTTCAGAAACTTCCTTCTTTTCTCTTTCTACCGCTTTGTACCATAAAATCCTTTTTTCTCGAGGATAACTTGCTAAAATTGACATACTCTTTTTCATAGTTAACAGTGTTACCCCTCAGAGTAGCAAATGTTACCTCTTACTGTTAACTATACATTCA
>JAGYLL010000007.1 GCA_018401135.1 Candidatus Moraniibacteriota bacterium
GGAAGGGAGGGAGTAGAGAGAAGAGAGAATTATTTGGAAAAAGATGATACACCTTGCACCTATTGTACACAAAAATAAAGATATGCTACAATAAAAAAAGTAAGAAAAATAAAATAATAAAAAATAGATATATGGGACACAAATTATCTTTCCTTGTTAAGTCATTTCTTATTCCTTTAGTTTTTTTCAGTGTTTTCTCTGTGGGAGATAGTGCCAGAGCAGCGTCTTTGTGTAATCAATCTGAAAAAAAATTTCTTACTATAGGGGAACAGTATTATGAACACACGCATTCAAATGGTACCACTATAAGAATTGACAAAAAGCCTCTTCTTAATCCTACTCACGAATTATATACATCTTCAAGATGTCGCGGTAATCAATCTCTTTCTGAATTCTTCTTTTATGATTCACCGAGTAATAATACTATCTCAGGGGTAGTCCCATATGGGCACACTTTTATAGACTATAAAACATTTGAAATAACAAATGTAACTTCAGGAAATTCATTTGACTTTGAAGAATCTTACGGTTTACTCCCTTATACTTCCTACTTGCCTTACTTTAAAATAGTAGACTCTGTACCAGATCCTAATGCGAGATTGAGTGAGTACCCGTATAATATTTGGACTGTTGGGGGAGAAAATATTCAGATGAGAACATTTTTAACACAACCATTTGCCACAAATATTTCTTCTGAAATTGCTTCTGATGCTATAGTCCCTGCAACGTGTACAGGAGAGCCTGATGGTAGTGTAAAATGTACTATCGATATTTCGAGAGAGGAGCTTATAGCACTTGAAAGCAATCCAAACAATAAATATAAAATGAATATAAAAGTAAAGTTCGATGCTGAACCTCAGATGTATCATTTTCAAGCTGTGATGGGTTATCCTGAACAAGAAGGTTTTAAAACTTTTGCAAAAGTACCCACTCCAAAATATACTGGTCAAAGTATCCTTATAAAAGTTTGTTCAGCTCAAGGTGCGGGAGCTTGCAAACCAACTGAACCCACTCCACCCACTCCCTCTGAATACCATACGTTTAATGTTAGATCATCTGGTGTCCAAGGGGTTAGAATTACTGCCAGTAACACAATGTATAATGGTACTACTAATTATATCGCAACATTGGGTGTAAGTGACTCGGTCACGCTTACTGCCCCAGCAAATGTTAGAGGAAGATCTTTTACTGATTGGACTGGCTGTAATTCACAGTACTAACTCCTTTAGAACATGTACTATCCTAGGAGATGCACACGAAACACCTTCACAAGTAAATGTAAGTACAGTTACTGCAAATTATATTTCAATACCAATAACTCGTGCAGAAGTGAATCTCGAAACCAGTTCAAAATCAGTAGATTCTGGTGATACCATAACACTTTCTTGGTCTGTTGGAGGAGAAATGGAGAAATGTGTGGCAGGTGGTGGATGGCGAGGCTCAAAAGATCCAAATGGAGGATCAGAAGAAGTAACAGTTAATTTTACCTCAGGAAGACCATTAAAATTGTTTACTCTTTCTTGTGAAAGCGGTGTTGCGCGAGGAACAGAAGCAATCACTACAGGGACTGATTATGTAATGATCTCTGAGACAACAATGAATCATTATGGAAAAACAAGAGCGTCTCTTTCTCTTTCAGACGCACAAGCATCTGAAGATTGTGATGAGGAGGGAAATTGTAAAGTTCCCAAGAATCTTTTGAGTCTTCCATTGTCAGATAACGATTCTTTGAAAATGGGTCTCTTCCTTTTCACGCTTCTTGGATCACTTCTTATTTTGATTCTTCTTTATATGAAAGGGAAGAATAAAAAAACTTCAAAAAAAGAATAATTCAGAGAAAAGCAAGAAAACCAAAAAAAGAACAGTATCTTTGGAGATACTGTTCTTTTGAAATCTTAAACCAAAAAAGAAACACAAAGAAAATGCTGAAAGTCCTTTTTAGTAAAGAGGATTTTATGTATTTTTTCTTTTTTTCTTGTTCCATTTACAATAAGGAAAGGAAAAATAGTAGGAGAGTATTTATAGATCAAGTTTGTCTTTCAGGATGATTTTATACAAGGGGTTGATATTTTTTTTAGATTAGTATATAGTCAATTATTAGAAAGAATGGTAATATAATTTATATGTCAGTACCAAAAAGACGACAGACGAGTTCTCGCAGAGATAGGCGAAGAAAGCATAATGATGTTTTGAGTTTTTCTCACACCGTGAAGTGTTCTCGTTGTGGATCACAAGCTCTTCCTCATAGAGCGTGTCCCGATTGTGGAACGTACAAGGGAAAGCAAGTTGTTTCAGAAAAAAAATAGTTTTTTTGTTTCTTTTTACTCTATGGCCAATCGTCATTTGCAACGATCTATAGCAATGCAATCTCTTTTCGAATGGGATTTCTATTTTCTTTTGGAAAAAAAGAGAGATATGGAGAGTATTTTGAAAAAAAATATGAACCAATTTGCTCCAGGTGTAGAAGAATTTCCTCTTGCGGAGCGTCTGACACGAGAAACTTTGGAAAATATTTCTCAGATAGATGTTTTTATCACTAAATGTGCTCCAGAGTGGCCTATAGAAAAGATAGCTTCTGTAGATCGAGCTGTTTTACGTTTGGGTATTTACGAATTACTTTTTGGAGATTATGAAGAAGTTCCACCGAAAGTTGCTATCAATGAATCTATCGAACTAGCGAAAACTTTTGGAGGAGAAAGCTCATTTCGTTTTGTCAATGGCGTTCTCGGAACCATTTATCGGGAAATGGGAGAGCCTATGAAAGATGATTCTTCAGAAAAAAATCGTAAACGCTTCGAGGCATTTAGAGAAAAAAAAGAAGCCCTTGAAAAAACAAGTGCTCCTAAAGAAGAAAAATAGTATTTGATATTCTATCTCTATAATTAAAATTTTTGTCTACTGGCGTATGTTATTTGTACGCGAGTTGAGAAAATACTCTCTATGAAAAGTGATATCCATCTTTTTCTCGAAAGCATTTCTATACAACCAAAAAACATTGATTTCTATCTGCAAGCAGTTACGCACCGATCATATCTCAATGAAAACAAAGAACATCATCTTAAACACAATGAGCGTTTAGAGTTTTTGGGGGATGCTGTTTTGGAATTAGTAGTTACTAAGTATCTTTTTGAAAATTTTCCCAATCCTGAGGGAGAATTAACTGCTTGGCGGTCTGCTTTGGTTTGTGGAGAAATGCTCTATCGTGTAGCCAAAGAAATAGAAATCCAAGAATATCTTCTTATGAGCAAGGGAGAGAAAAAAGACACAGGAAGAGCTCGTCAATATCTTCTTGCCAACTCGATCGAAGCACTTATCGGTGCTATTTATCTTGATTATGGATATGAAAAATCTGAAAAATTTATAAAAACATATATCATAGTACATCTCAAAGAAGTTTTAGATAAAAAATTGTTTCTTGATGCTAAAAGCTACTTTCAAGAAAAAGCTCAAGAAGTCGTTGGAGTGACCCCTTTCTACAAAGAACATTCTGTTTCTGGACCAGATCACGATAGAATATTCATTGTTGGAGTTTATATCGGCGAAGAGTGTGTCGCTGAAGGAAAGGGACCATCTAAACAAGATGCTCAAAGAGAGGCGGCTCGAATTGCTTTGGAAAAAAAAGATTGGCTATAATGAGTGCCTATTTTTAAGGAATTTTCTATTTTTAAAATAAAAATAAGTAATCAGTGTGAAACGTAACTAAATAGATATGAAGAAAAAATACGAAATAGAAATAAAAGCTCTTTTGGGCTCTGAAGAAAAAGCCACCGCTTTAATCAAAAACCTTTCACAAAAAGATTCCTCTTTCAAAAAAATTGATGAAAATAATCAATTAAATCATTATTTTGTCGGTGGTAGAAGAGAGGATATATCAAAAAATCTTGAGCAATTTCTTTCTGAAAAACAACAAGAGGAATTACGAGAAATTTTTACTCAAGCAACTGAAATTTCTGTACGAACGAGAAAATCTGATGAAAATGTCCTCTTTGTTTTGAAGGCATCTATCGATGATACTACGAGTTCTAATGGAACAGCACGACGAGAATTTGAGATTCCTATCGCTTGTTCTCTCGATGTATTAGATAAGATTCTCTTGAAAAGTGGCTGTCAAATACAAGCAAAGTGGTCTCGAGAAAGAAAAGAATACAAACTCTTTGACGGGACACATCTTTGTGTGGATAAAAATGCTGGGTATGGCTATTTGGTAGAATTTGAACGTGTAATAGATGAGCTTGATCAGATTGAGGCAACGAAGGAGGAATTGCGTATGCTTATGAAAGATTTGGACATAGAGGAGCTTCCACAAGATCGATTGGAGCGAATGTTTGCTCATTACAATGCTCATTGGAGAGAGTATTATGGAACAGAAAATGTTTTTGTTGTAGAATAGAAAAAGAAAATATTCTCTATGAAATGTACGCATTGGAAAAAACAAAGTATGGAAATACTTGGTTGGTATGGATCAATAGCTTTGATTTTAGGATATTTTTTGATAAGTTTTCAGTTTATCGAGGCAGAGTCATTGGTATACCAGATATTGAATATAACAGGTGCTTTCGGTCTTATGGGATTTTCTTTGTACAAAAAAGTATACCCTTTGGCAGTGCTTAATGGTTTTTGGGGAGGTATTGGATGTTTTGCTTTGCTGAGAGTTTTTACACAGTCTTTATAATTGAGTGTATTATATATGTTTTTATCTGATGGGGATATCAAAAAAGCAGTAGAAAATGAAGAAATAGTTATAAGAGATTTTGACGAAGGTCGTCTCCAGCCAGCAAGTTACGATGTTCTCTTGGGAAATAATTTCATCCTTACATGTGCCCATGAGACACAGGCTATTGATCCTGTGAATAAAATTTTTCCAAGAACAAGTGAAGTGGATGTTCCTGATGGTAAAGAGTTTGTCCTCCATCCACGAATGACTGTTTTGGGAACGCTTAAAGATTTTGTAGGGTCTCAAAAATATCTCATACAAATTTCTGGTAAAAGTTCTCTTGCTCGTATCGGTCTTGTCGTTCATAATACAGCAGGAATTATTAATCCTGGACATTTTCTTCACATAACACTTGAGCTTGCTAATTTTAATACGGTGCCTATTATTTTGCGTCCGGGTATGGCTATAGCACAACTTACTTTTAGCAAAATGACTTCTCCTGTCTCGAAAGATTACTCAAAAACAGGGAGATTTAATGGAGATAATTGGAAAAAGAATTTCACACCAGAAACGAAGCATAATATATAAATTAAATGTTTATTGTTAGTGATAAAAAAGAAAACTATGACTTTACAAGAATACAAAAAAGATGCTTACTCAATACATTGGGACGAGAAAGATGAAATTATACGAGTAAAGTTTCTGGAAAATTTTACAAAAGATTACGCAAAACTTTTCAAAGAAGATGCTTTAAAAATAGGAAAGGAAATAAAAAGTTTAGGAAAAGAAGTTCGCATTCTCAATGATGTAAATGATATTTCAGATTCTTTTGTGATAGATAGCACCACAGAAGCTCTTTTGGTGGATTCTACTGAATATGCAAATAAAATCGCTTCTTATGGTAAGGGAACACAAGCGATGAATATTTCTCTCAGTGTATCTGCTATTGTTCATTTTATTATGAAAAGAAAAGAGATGCGATTTTTCAAAACGCAAGAAGAGGCGAAAGAATGGCTTATGAAAGAATAACTTTTGATAAAATATATGTCTATAAAAAAACTCAAACACCATCCAGAATACCAATACCTTCATTTGATGCGAGAAATTCTCGACACAGGAGTGAAACAGGAAGATTCAGGAACGGGGGCTATTACCTATAGTCTCTTTGGTCGCCAGATCCGGTTTAATCTTTCTGAAGGATTTCCCCTTCTTACAACTAAGAGGGTATATTGGAAAGGGGTTGTGGAGGAGCTTTATTGGTTTCTTTCGGGACAATCGAATGTGAGATATTTGATAGAAAAAAATGTCCATATTTGGGACGATTATCCTTTCAAAATATATCTCGAAAAAAGAACAAAAAATCCAAAACTCCCCCTTCTTGATAAAAATGCTTTTGTAGCAAAAATTCTTGAAGACGAAATGTTTGCCAAGGAGTATGGAGAACTTCCTATGATTTACGGTCAGTTATGGAGAAAATGGCCCACGAAAACACAAAGAACCATTGATCAAGTTCGTTGGATAGTAGAAGAAGTAAAACGCGATCCTGATTGCCATAATGCTTTGGTAAGTTCTTGGAATCCAGAGTACCTCTACAAGATGGCACTCCCTGAAGAGGCTTCTCGATTTCCTATTTGTCACAATATGTATCAGATTAATGTGAAAGATGGCAAACTTTCTCTCCTTCTTTATCAAAGAAGTGCAGATATTTTTCTTGGTGTTCCTTTTAATATTGGAAGTTATGCACTCCTTACTCATATTCTAGCAAGAGTAACGGGATATGAAGTGGGGGAATTTATTCATACCTTTGGAGATATTCATATATACGAAAATCACAGAGATCAAGCCGAAGAACAACTCACTCGAGAACCTCTTTCTTTTCCTACACTTTCTCTTGATGATGCAGTACAAGATATTGATGATTTTCGATCAGAATATGCATATTTGGAAAATTATCAAGCACATAGTGCTATTAAGGCAGAACTTTCTGTGACAGGTGGTGTACAAACAGAGGATTGGAAGAAAAATTGGAAAAAATATACCAAAAAGAAATGAAAATTTCAAAAGAGTTTCTGTGCTAAAAAGGAACATTCTAAAGAATATTTTTTTGAAAATCTTGACATACGAATAGGTTTTCCTATACTAAAAATACCTAGTCCATATAAAATAAAGAGGATATATGTATGGAAAAAACTGATGTAATTCTTCTGGTTTTTTTATGTATACTCACGGGAGGAATTTTGTATATATGGCTTCCTCTTTAGCATAAAAGGAGAGACAAAAACCTTTTGTTTCTTTGTGCTCCCCGTAAAATAGCGGGGAGTTTTTTATATAAATACTTTTTCTTTCTTTTTGTTCTATGTGTTTTGTCGTGAAATAACCATTTATTTTGAAAGAACAAATGAATAAAATATTTTTTTAAAAATACTATATACAAAGATAAAAGAAGTATTCAAAAAGAGGGTTAAAAGTCTATAGACATTGCATCTATCTATTGACAATATCTAAATATTGTATTATAAGTGAAATATCAATAATTTTCCGTTTTTATTTGGCTTTTAGCTGATAATTTTATGAAAGTAAAAAAGAATATTACTCCTGGATATTCTCCAGAAATTTTTGTTTCAGGTGTTTCTGAAATACTTCAATTATTTCCCCAAAGGACACAAAATATCATTCGAGAACGATATAATCTCGAAGGAAGTTTTCTTAGAGGAAAAACGCTTGAAGCAATAGGAAAGAAGTATGGTATTACAAGAGAACGTGTACGGCAAATTATTCAGTTTGCTATGAAAACGGCTCGAGAATATGGAACAAAAAGTATTGACAGTGCTGTGGAAAGAATAGACGGACAACTCATCAAGAAGGGGGGTATTTTTGCAAAAAAACCACTTCTTTCTGATTTGGGTGTAAAAGAATATAGACAAGCAGGATCTGTTGATTTTATTTTAGACCTCTCGGATCATTTCAATGTTCTTCTTCCGAGTCGATTTGTAACACATGCTGTATGTAGAAATGATTTCGATATGAAAAATTTTTTTCATATCGTGCAAGTTGCTGAAAATATTCTTTCAGAGAATAAACAACCAGAATATATCGAAACATTTTCAAAGCGATTAAAGGATCATATAGGAGAGATAGAGATGCACCATCTCGAATCGTATCTTACAGCAAGTGCTACCATAGATCGCAATCCTTTGGGAGAGTGGGGAATGAATCATTGGAGTGAAATTCAACCAAAGAGTGCTGGACAAAGAGCACATTTAGTTCTTCGACATAAGAAGAAACCAATGCATTTTAAAGAAATAGCACAAGAAATAAATCAATTAGGACTTTCTCTTCGAAAAGCTAATCCTCAGACAGTGCATAATGAGCTTATAAAAAGTCCAGTTTTTACTTTATTTGGAAGAGGAATGTATGGACTGAGTGAATGGAAAAAATAGACTTGATTTTGTTGCGTTTTGAGAGGATACTATAAAAAGGTAGTGGGGGTTATTAAAAATTAAATAACAAAAGCATGGACATAATCGCGGACATTTTCGCGAATATGGGGGAATTTTTCAAAAACTTTTTTCAAGTGGCTTCTTTTACTTGGTTTATTGTTTTACCTATAGGTTTTTATAAACTTTTTAAAATACTTTGGATGGATCATATACAAGGAAAGTATGCCTCCAAAATATCATATCTTCTTCTTGAAATAATACCTCCTCAAAATATAGAGAAAAGTCCACAACCAATGGAGTCTCTCTTTTCTGGTTTATCGGCTGCCTACAAAACACCGAATCTTTACGAACAATATTTAGATGGATTTTTTGTTGATTCTTTTTCTTTGGAATTTGTTGGTAGGGGTGGTGAAGGTATGCATTTTTATATCCGAACGCCAAAATATTTCCGTTATCTTGTGGAAGCGCATTTATATGCACAGTATCCTGATGTAGAAATAAAAGAAGTTCCTGATTATGTTGCTGACGTGCCTCCGGTTATTCCCAATAAAAACTGGGATATTTGGGGAACAGATTTTGAGCTTACTGACCCTGATCCTATGCCTATAAAAACATATAGAAATTTTGAAGAAGATGTAACGGGAAAAATGATTGATCCTCTAGCGGGAATTATCGAGATTATGGGACAACTTACACCAGGACAAAATCTTTGGCTTCAATACATTATCAATCCCATCTCAGAGGGTTGGGTAAAAGAAGGGCGTCTTTATGTGCAAGAAAGAGCTGGAAGAATAAGTAAAAAAAAGACACTTGGAGAAAAAATAGCAGAAGATATGGCTGATATTTTTAAAAATATTTTTTCAGGATTATTTTCTCCTCCTCAATTTAGTCCAAAAGAACAGAAAAAAGAAGAACAGCCTCTTGAATTTCGTTTGACACCAGGAGAACGAAAAGCTCTTGAAGCTGTGGAGGTAAATATTGGAAAAAATGTTTTTAAAGTCAAAATGCGTATGGTATATGTGGGTAAAAAACAAGGATTTGATAAGCCGACTTTTGTTTCGGGTTTAATCGGAGCCATTAAGCAGTTTTCAGATTTGAATTTTAATGGATTTAAGCCCGAAGATCTTTCTAAGACCTATGCAAATTATTTTTTACAACAATCGCGATTACGTTATCGTCAAAGAAAGATTTTTTCTCGCTACAAGGATCGAGATCCAGAAGGAAAGCAATTTATTCTTAGCACTGAAGAATTAGCAACCGTTTTTCATATCCCTGATATGAACGTTATTTCTCCATTTTTCCAAAGAGTAAGCGCTAAAAGAGGGAGCGCTCCTTCTAACCTTCCTTTTTAAGAAGTATTTTTTGTGGTATACTTAAAAATATGAATTATCCTGAAGATATAACACGATTTGCAAAAACAAACTTTCGGAATAGGGAGGTTACTTTTGGCATAAAAACCGATGATCGTCGTCGGCATATGTATATCATTGGAAAAACAGGAATGGGAAAAACAAATCTTCTTGAGCATTTAGCTATTCAAGATATACGCAATGGCCATGGTATTGCCTATGTGGATCCTCATGGAGACACTTCCGAAAAACTCATACAAATGATACCCCCAGAAAGGATACAAGATGTTATTTATTTTAATCCTTCTGATCAAGATTTTCCTATATCATTTAATGTTATGGAAAAAGTAGATCCTGCCTACCGTCATCTCGTAGCTTCGGGATTGGTTGGTGTTTTCAAAAAACTTTGGGCAGATTCTTGGGGTCCTCGTCTTGAATATATTTTACGAAATGCGGTCTTAGCTCTTTTGGAACATCCAGGAAGTACTCTTTTGGGGGTTATGCGTATCCTGGTTGATAAAAAATATCAAAAAGAAGTGGTTGCAAGTATAACCGATCCCGTAGTGAGAAGTTTTTGGGTTGATGAATTTACCAAATGGAATGAGCGTGTTCTTCAGGAAGTTATTGCTCCTATTCAGAATAAAGTAGGACAATTTCTTTCAAGTTCTTTGGTAAGGAATATCGTAGGTCAAAATGAATCTTCTTTTTCTATACGAGAAGCAATGGATAGCAGAAAGATTCTTATTCTCAATCTTTCTAAGGGGCGAATTGGTGAAGATAATAGTGCTCTTTTGGGTGCTATGATGATAACGAAAATTCAACTTGCGGCGATGGCTCGAGTAGACACTCCTGAGCAAGAGCGAAAAGATTTCTATCTCTATGTTGATGAGTTTCAGAATTTTGCTACTGAATCTTTTGCAAATATTCTTTCTGAGGCAAGAAAATATAGACTCAATCTTATCCTTGCCAATCAGTATGTTAATCAAATAGATGAAATCGTAAGGGATGCTATTTTTGGGAATGCCGGTACACTTATTTCTTTTCGAGTTGGTGCAACAGATGCAGAATTTCTTGAAAAAGAATTTGAGCCTGTTTTTTTGCAAAATGATATTATCAATCTTCCTAAGTATCATATTTATCTCAAGCTGATGATTGATGGTATTGCTGGAGATGCTTTTAGTGCGGTAACACTTCCTCCTGTAGAGGGACAGGAACACGAAGAAGTTGCTGAAAAAGTCGTCCATTCTTCTCGTGAGAAGTACGCATCTTCGAGAGAAGAGGTTGAGGATGCTATTCGAAAGTGGAGTGGTATGGAAGGACTTTTGTTTGAAAGAAAAACCCCTTCTGTTCCAATGCCGGCAAGAGCACAAACAATTTCTCCTTCTTTTGAAAGAAAAAAAGAAGTTCTTTATAAACCAAAAGAAGTCTTTGTATCCCCGATTCCTTCTCAAGTACAAGAAAAAAATAATAACAATGAACAAAGAGATGAACGTGTACTTGAAAAGAAAGTGTCTCTTGAGGAAAAAGACAAACTTTCTGGAGAAAGAAAAGAACGTATTTTATATGATACCGTTTGTGAAATGTGTAAAGTTCCTATCCAAGTTCCTTTCAAGCCAGATGAAAGTAGGCCGACTTTTTGTAGAGAGCATCTCAAAGAATATCAGAGGACTGTTGCTAAATCACAAAATCCGAAACCTACTCGAATCCCTCAAGAAAATACACCCTTATTTGTTCCGAAAGAAAAAGAAAAACCACAAGTGGAAACGAATTTCAAGACATATACACCAGGAGAGCTTCCTATGAATCTTTCTCAAATGCGATTTGTAGCACCAAAAAAATTCCAATCCCTTTCTCCTTCACAACCTCATTCTGAAGAAATCCGATCTCTTTTGAAAGAAATACGAAACAAGAAGGATATTTCTTCCAAAAAAAATTCCTCAGAAAATGTTCCTTTGGAATAATTATTGTAATAGTTTTTATCGTATGAGTTATGCCTATCAACCCCAACCATCTGAAGATGATAAACGGAGGGATTCTATAGAAATTGAACGAGAGATGACTATTTTTGAATCTGATCTCAAAAAAATTCAAAGGGAAAAAGAAGCTCTTAGTTTTGAATATAAAAGAAGAGAAAATCAGATAAAACGACTAAAGTTAGAGTTGGAAGAGATTGTAGAAAAAAGAAAAACAGAAAAAGAAGAATACTATATGTTAGATGAAATAAATAAGCTCAAGAAGAAGCGGAATACCTTGATTTAGTTTTTCCTACATTCTTTCATCGAGAAATATCTTTTTGTCGTTATTTTTATTTTCAAAAAATATTGAGATAGAGAGTATTTTCTTTAATAAGATTTTAAAGAAAAATTCTTGACTTTTTGTTATTTTTGTTGTATTATTTATGTGCGTAAAAAGTGGTAGTATCTTTAACTTTCAGGCTAAGGGAGAGACTGATGGAGATTTTACTTGATGTGAACAAAGAAACATTAGGAGTTTCCATTTATAGATGCGAGGGGTGTCCCCAACTTTCCTTGATGATAAATATCCTTCCTGAAGCAAGAGAAGGGATTTTTATCTCAAGGAAACGTTTCCTTAATGAAGTTATTTACATTACTATCGAGAAAAAGGGCTCTAGTAGTCAAAGCAAGGGAAAAGAGAGGACATTCGTTCTTTTCTCGTGTGGGGGGCATTATAATGTAATGTCTGAAAAAGAATATAGAAAGAAAAAGACAAGACCCTGCAAAAGACCAGGTCGTCGAATGAACGGGGGAGTGCAACTCCCTTTGCATAACAAATAGAGGAGGAATTCAAGAGAAAAAAACGGTCTCACCGCGATGAGGCCGTTTTATATTTGGCTTTATAGTAAGCTAAATATACGAAATTAGCACTCTGGCTTGACGACTGCTAAATCACGTTTTATACTAGAGATATATTTATAGAGCACTCGTGTATGAATGATCGCCAACAAAAAATACTTTCTGCTCTTATCGAAGAGTATACAAAGACTGGATTACCCGTAGGTTCACAATGTCTTGTTGAGGGGTATTTTCGAGATGTAAGCACGGCGACGATTCGAAATGATATGGGTATTCTTGAAGATGAAGGATATCTCTATCAACCCCATATAAGTTCAGGAAGAATTCCCACAGATAAAGGCTATCGATATTTTGTGGAGAATATGATGAAAAACAAAGAGCTTTCTCGTCAAGAACAGTTTCATTTACAAAAAGAAATCCTCCAACTTCGTGCAAAAAATGTCCGTATGGCACGAACAACAGCAAAACTCCTTGCTTCTTTTTCTGGCAATGTTGGGCTGAGTGGGATAGTGGAAAAAGAAGAGTTTTATGAGTGTGGTTTACGCAGACTTTTGGAAGAAGAAAATGACCATGACGAGCTTTGTCAACTTGCAGAAGCACTAGATTATATTGATGAAAAAATAGACACGCTTCTGAGAGAAATGAAGAATGGAGAAACACGTATTTACATAGGTGATGAAAATCCTATACAAGAAATATCGGGATATTCTATGGTTATATCTCCTTATGAAAATGAAGGGGGTGAGCGAGGCATTGTAGCTGTTATCGGACCAAAGCGGATGCAGTATGAAAAGAATACATCTCTTGTCGAATATGTAAGAAATCTTCTCACAAAACCAACGCTTTTGATCGTGGTGCTATGTTCTGGATCGAGTTTTTTGATTATTTCCTAAAAATATATATAAACGTATGAAAGAGAAGTCACAAACAAAAGATGAGCAAGAAGAAATGCTTGGGAGTATCGTTCCTGTAGCTGTCGGCATCATTCTTAATAAAGAGGGTAAAATTTTTCTCGCTCAAGGAAAGAAATATAAAAATGCCTATATTCTTCCGGGTGGAAAGGTTGAAAAAGGAGAAAGTTTAGAGGAAACTCTGCAGAGAGAAATTTTCGAAGAAACAGGAATGCGACCAAATATTGACGAGCGTTTGAGTTTTGATCAGATTATTTTCGATTCAAAACGATACCTTTTGTGTAATTTTATTCTTTCTTGGGAAGGGTCTGATGAAGAGATAGTACTCAATGAAGAATATAGTGGAAAGTACGATTGGTATTCTGTAGATGAAGCTCTCGAGCTTACCCTTGGAGGAAATGCCCCCGTAGCTCTCGGTGCCTACAAAGAATATGTCGAGAAAAAAGAGTCTTTAAATGGATGGCGAAGGTGCTTGGCAGATTTTGAAAATCACAAGAAGCGTCAAGAATTTTTCGGAAGAGAATTAGCAGATCGTGCTTTGGAAAATACGGCCATTGCTCTTTTGCCGGTAGTAGATAATTTTTCTTCTTCTGTTTCTCACATTCCACAAGGACATGAGAATGATCCTTGGGTAACAGGTATAATGTATATTCAAAAGCAACTAGAAATGGTTTTACAAGAAATGGACATACAAGAAATTCCCACACAAGAAGGAGATGTTTTCGATCCAAGTATGCACGAAGCAATAGAAAATAAAGAAAAAAATAGAGTTAAAGAAGAAGATGAGGGAGAAGAGGAGGAAAAAAAAGAATGTATCGAAAAAATTATCCAGAAAGGGTATACCTTCAAAGGAAAAGTTATACGTCCTACACGGGTTGTAGTAGGAGAATAATTGAAAGATGAGGAATGTACATCTGTACTACACAGAGGAGGGAATATAATAATATAAGAGTAAAAAGAAAGGAGGTGAGAAATATGCGAAGACACATTATGCAATGGCATCCTTTGGGAGAAATCGATCGATTTTTCGATGAAGATGCGTGGATGGGAGGAAACTTTTCTCCTGCAATGGACATCTATCAAGATGGGGACTCAGTTGTAGCAAAAGTCTCGCTTCCTGAAGTTGATCCCAAAGATGTCGAGATTTCTGTGGAAAATGACGTTTTGACCATTTCTGGTCAAAAGAAAGAGAAAAAAGAAATTAAACACGAAGATTACTATCGAAAAGAAATTCGTGAAGGGAGTTTTTCTCGAAGCGTCGTCCTTCCTATGAAGGTGAAAAGCGAGGAAACGAAGGCTTCATATACAAAAGGTGTTTTGGAAATAGTTATGCCAAAAGCCGATGAAGTAAAGCCCAAGAGAATCGCTATTGCGACCAAAGAAGAGTAGTACTTCTTGACGCCGTTTCACTTTGGGTTATGAAACGGCGGAAAGGGTGTGGTACATACATAATAAATACGTTATTAATAATAAAAGAAGTATATGAGTAAAATTTTAGGAATCGATCTTGGAACCACAAACTCTGCTATGTCAGTTGTTATGGGTGGTAAACCAGAAATTGTAGAGAACAAAGAAGGAAATAGAACAACACCTTCTATAGTGGCTATTTCCAAAACGGGAGAGCGTCTCGTGGGTCTTCTTGCTAAACGTCAAGGAGTTACCAATCCTACGAATACGCTTTTTTCTGTGAAGCGACTTATCGGAAGAAATTTCGATGATGCTGATGTACAAAAAGATATCAAAGGACTTCCTTATAAAGTCGTCAAAGCTTCTAACGGAGGTGTGAAAGTTGTTATGAGTGGTAAAGAATATACTCCACAAGAAATTAGTGCGATGATTTTGCAAAAACTCAAAAGTGATGCAGAAGCAAAAATAGGAGAAACTATAACCGATGCTATCATTACTGTCCCAGCGTATTTCGATGATGCTCAAAGAAAAGCAACAAAAGAAGCAGGAGAAATTGCTGGACTCAATGTGAAGCGTGTTATCAATGAACCAACCGCAGCCGCTCTTGCTTATGGTTTTGATAAGAGAAAAAATGAGCAGATTGCGGTATACGATTTGGGAGGAGGAACATTCGATATTTCTATTCTCGAAGTGGGGGATGATACGATAGAAGTAAAATCTACTCATGGTGATACCCATCTTGGAGGAGATGATTTCGATCAGAGAATTATCGATTGGATTTTGACAGAATTCAAGAAACAAGAGGGTATTGATCTTGGAAATGATCCTTTGGCACTCCAACGTATCAAAGAAGCTTCTGAAAAAGCAAAGATTGAACTTTCTACAGCACTTGAGACAGAAATAAATCAACCATTTATTACTTCTGATGCCAATGGTCCCAAGCACCTCGTGATGACACTTAAACGATCTAAGCTTGAAGAGCTTGTAAGTGATCTCGTCGACAAGACATTGGAGCCTATGAAACAGGCACTTGCTGATGCTAAACTTGAACCCAAAGATATTGAAGAAGTAGTAATGGTAGGAGGAATGACTCGTATGCCTTTGGTTATACAAAAAGTCGAAGCGTTTTTCGGTAAAAAATGCAATGCAAGTGTAAATCCTGATGAAGTTGTGGCTATAGGAGCCGCGATTCAAGGTGGTGTGATGATGGGAGATGTAAAAGATGTTCTTTTGCTTGATGTTACTCCGCTTACACTTGGTATCGAAACTATGGGGGGAGTAGCAACACCGCTTATCGAGAAAAACACAACCGTTCCTACACAGAAATCACAAGTCTTTTCTACCGCTTCTGATAATCAACCAAGTGTAGAAATCCATGTGGTACAAGGAGAACGTGCTGTGGCTTCTGATAACAAATCTTTAGGAAGATTTATTCTCGATGGTATCCCACCTTCTCCTCGTGGTATTCCTCAGGTTGAAGTAACTTTTGATATAGATGCCAACGGAATCCTTAGCGTAACTGCCAAAGATAAAGCTACAGGGAAAACGCAATCTATAAAAATAGAAGCTTCAAGTGGTCTTACCAAAGAAGAAATTGAAAGAATGAAAAAAGACGCAGAACTTCACGCAGAAGAAGACAAGAAGAAAAAAGAAGCTGTAGAAATTCGAAACACAGCAGATACTCTTGTCTTTACGACAGAGAAGGCTCTGCGAGAAGCAGGAGACAAAGTTAGTGCTGAAGAGAAAAAACCAGTAGAAGAAAAAGTCGAAGCACTCAAGAAACTCCTTGCTGATGAAAAATCTGAAGTAGAAGTTATAAAAACAGCTACACAGGAACTTTCTACTTCTGCTCAAGCAATAGGAGAGAAGCTTTATAAAGCATCCCAAGAAGCGGAAGCATCCAAAGCTCAAACCGCACAAGGCGAAGCTCCTACCGAAGACAAAAAAGAAGATGCAGTAAAAGATGCCGAAACAGAAGAAGACAAAAAAGAAGACGACAAGAAGTAAGATGCCATACAAGCGGAAACTCCCGCTTTTATTTTTTAAAAATAAGAAAAAATATATGAACCAACAACAGAACAATCAACAACAACAAAACCAAGTGCAGATCAAAGCCTCAGATGAAAAGCTCAAAGGAGAGTATTCCAATGTTATGCAAATTCTTCATACCAAAGAAGAATTCGTTTTGGATTTTCTCAATATTTTTCCTCCAACAGGAACGCTCAATGGAAGAATTATTCTTTCACCAGGACATTTCAAAAGAATGATCGGTGCTATGCAAGAAAATTTGAAAAAATACGAAGAACAATTCGGAAATATCGCTCCCTCTGAATCACCAGCCAATTCTTCTGGAAAAATAGGATTTGAAGAAAGGGAGTAAAGAATGATTTTACTACAATGGTAATGAACCCTCACGTATAGGATGCTCAGGCATCCTATTTTGAGTAGGAGTATTTTTATCAGAACAAAGAGCGTATTTTTTTCTAATCTATATAACAGCTACTTTTTCATTTGACGGAGAATATTTTGTTGTTTAGAATCGTGATATGAAACGAGATAAGAAAAATACCAAAGAATGGCAATTGGTTTTATTGTGGGGTCTGATGATTTCTGGGTTGTTATTTTTTATTTTTCAATCGATTTTCTATTTGCGATTCCTTGTAGACTGGGCAAATATTTTGCTTTTAATCTTTATGAGTCTCGTTTGTTTGGGGGGAATAATTTCAAATATAGCTTACTGTAGAGGTAAAAGGGGAAATAATTCAAATCGATTTACACTGATTCGTAGACCAATACTTATATTTTTTCTTTCCTATTTTCTTTTTGGTGTATTTTATGCTGTTTTGGATATGATGTCCGGTAGTATAGGGAGTTCGATGATAAAAGGCTCATTTATACATAAGGTAATGGTATTTATGAAAGAAGGTTTTTCCATATCTAATATATTTATTGGCATACCATTTATTGTTGGGTACCTCACAGGTTTTTTTATTTATTATGCATTGAAAATATACCGAAAATATTTCAGACATCTGAAAGTATAAGAAATATTTTTCAAAAGTTCAGCATTATTCGTGACCATTTCTCCCATGTCGACCATAAGTATTCACATTGAGAAATATAACACTAACAACATTTTCGTTTTTGAAAAATGAAAATGTTTTTCGAAATATTACGTATATGATGGTGAATATAAGAATTTATTTTTTTGACAGGGAATATCTGTTTATATAGAATTGCTCTATGGAGAAAAATTCTAAAGAATGGAAAACAATTCTTTTGTGGGGGGGTAGCATTGGGGCGGTATATGCAGGACTTACTGTTTTTAATTTTCCTGATGACCCATTAATTCCCTATCTTCCTGATAGTTCTTGGTGGATTTTTCCGATAACTCTCTTTTTCTGGGGGGTGTTTTCTGGTATTCCGCGTGGCTATCCCATAGAAAAAGACATTTTTTTTCGTTGTGTTTTAGTAAGAAGGCCAATAGAGATTCTTTTGGTTGGATTTGCGGTATTTGTTTGTGGAGCTTCTTGGTATGTTTGGTCTTTGGATCCGTATGAGTATAATACGCCTCTTGCTACTTTTTTCGAGGCACATAGGATGATACTTTCTTTTATTGTTGGATACTTTGTTATTCCGATTTTTGTCTCCGGTTTTCTTGCTGGTTTTATCCCTATGTTTCTTATTCGCCATGCACTAAGATTATATCGAGCGCACCTCAAGAGATTTATTGAACCTTACTGAAAGTATTTGGTTTGATGATCTCCGCATTTTTAATTGTAGGATACTATTTTTGTATAATTATGTTTAAGATAATTTTTATTGGAAGTGGTTGTTGGCAAGGTATTCCTGCTCCATTTGGTGAGGATACTATAAGTCGAAATGTAGAATGGGGATCGAAAGATTTTCGTTTTCGAACTTCTCTTTATATTGAAACCGAGAAGGGGGAAAAAATTCTTGTCGAAGTAACACCTGATATTAGACTTCAATCATGGAAATTTAAATTGGAAAAACCAGATAGTATCCTTATTTCGCATTGGCATTGGGATCATTTGTTTGGACTCCTTGATTTAGATTGGTTTGCTGAGAAAAATGCGATGACTGTCTATGGTAATAAGGTGACGAAAAAGTGGTACACACAGAGGATGGAACATATAGGTATTGATTTTCATATATTTGATTCTTATGAATCATTTGAGATTGATAATGTTAAAATTACTCCAATCACCGTGAGCCACGTAGAAGAAACTCACGGATTTTTATTTGAGGATAAACCAAGTGGCAAGAAGTTTGTCTATCTTTCAGATTTGTATGCTCTTCCTCCAGAGACAGTTGAGTATATTTCAGGTGTTGACGCTATTACTGTTGATGCAACGTATATAGAGGCAGATGTAAATGATGACGAAACTCATTTAAAAAAAGATCAAATAAAACCATTTCTGGAAAGCTTGAATGCAAGAGAAATAATTTTGACAAACATAGGTTCTTATCATGGGTTAACCCACGATGAACTTGAACGAAGATTTCCTCAATGCACTATTTCATACGATGGTATGGAGAGGAAATTTTCTCTTTCATAAAAAAGACGCGCGTCACTTAGCTAAGAGATGGGTATTTTATTTTCCTTTATTTCCAAAATCAGACGACACCAAAGCGGAAAAGAAGTAAGTATTTTTTAAATTTAATAAACTTAACTTTTTATTAGTAGAATGAAAGTGTTGATATGTGGTAAAATAGTATTATGAAAAAAATATTACTACCAATACAACCTTTTCAAGAAACTCTTAATGCAGGAATGTGTGGCCCAGCATCGCTTAAAATCGTACTTGCATATTATGGTATTGAGAAATCAGAAAGAGAACTTTGTGATCTCTGTGGAACTCATCCAGAGCTGGGAACAGACGATCAAGAGCTTAAACGTGGTGCAGAGTTACTTGGTATGAATATTAAAATTATCAATGAGAGTTCGTTTGAAGAAATTGAGAAATGGCTCAATAGAAATATTCCTGTAATTGTGCATTGGTTTACTTGTGGGCGAAGAGATTATACGAATTCCGATGTTGCTGATGGTCATTATTCGGTAGTAATGGGTTTGGATGATGAAAATATTTATATACAAGATCCAGAAATAGGCTCGATGCGCATATTGAATCGCGAAGACTTTCTTACGGTATGGTTTGATTTCATCGGTAAGACTGTTAATCCTAGCGAGTTAATCATCCGTCAAATAATTGTTATCTATAAAAAAGAGGAGGTTTAATAATTTTCTCATATAAGAAAAGTTTCCGAGTATATTTTAGTATTTCAAAAATAGGATTTGAAGAAAGGGAGTAAAAAAAACGCCAGATTTCACGAAGAAACTGGCGCGAGATGGAGAAACCCTTTAGGGTTCAAAGGGAATGAGTTCTTGAGAGAGTATATATTCCATATACTCATTAAAGCTTTGATGACTCTCCCTCAAAAACATATAGGAGGAAGGAGGTGTTCTTCTGTCTTTTTGATACCATTCAATTTTTTTTGGCGGAAGAACGTAGCAGATGTCGCCATCAGTGTCTAGGTATTGTATGAGATAGGGTTCGTCGTGGGGAAGTTCGGCAAAAAACCCTCGTTTGCTATAGAAAAGGGGTCTTTTTGATAGAGAGACATTCTCAGTCGCAAAGACACTTCCCTCAATAGCGGAAAAATGAATAATGGTCGGTAAGGTACGATTCATCTCGATTGCCTCTCTTGGCTTTGAGTCTATCATTGTAGACGGGGTCTTCATAGAATCACACAAAAGAGAAAATGTCAATGTATTAAAAAATGTACATATCGGAAAAAGATTATTTTGTGGTATACTATTTGTATTCATTTTTAAGTTGTAGAGTCTATGGAAATTTTTATGTTTATCGTTTTACTTATATCTCTTGGAGCGGGGTTTTTCTTTTTGGCACGAAAGATACAAGAAGGGAAAGATAAAGAGAAGATGATTTTGGACAGAGTCGATCAAATGGAATTTCGTCTCGACAAAACGATAAAAGATGAAATATTTCGTAATCGTCAAGAAACAGCAACTTCAAGTAGGGATACACGAACAGATATAATGAAAGCTTTCAAAGATATATCAGACTCTCAAGGTGATAACCTCGAACGTTTCCGGAGACAACTTGCTGATTTGATAGAAAAAAACGAACATCGAATGGAAGATATACGAAAGGTTGTGGAAGACCGCTTGATGATACTTCAAAAAGATAATGCGGAAAAACTAGAAAAAATGCGACAAACGGTAGATGAAAAACTTCACGAAACGCTTGAAAAAAGACTTGATGCTTCATTTAGTAAAGTACAAAGTCAACTCGAATCTGTACATAAAGGCTTGGGAGAAATGCAAACCCTTGCCACAGGAGTGGGGGATTTGAAAAAAGTACTACAAAACGTGAAAACTCGAGGAACATGGGGAGAGGCTCAACTTGGAAATCTTCTTGCTGATATTCTTACTATCGACCAATACGAGACGAATGCTATCACTAAGCAAGGTTCTCATGATCGTGTGGAATTTGCTATAAAAATTCCTTCGAAAAACGAAGATGGAAAACATCTTCTTCTCCCTATCGATGCTAAATTTCCTCTCGAAGACTATCAAATGCTTATCGATGCTTCTGAAAGGGGAGATATTCCTGTTATCGAACAATCTTCCAAGCAACTAGAAAATCGTATAAAGAGTGAAGCCAAAGATATACGAGATAAATATCTCGATCCTCCACAGACAACTGATTTTGGTATGCTTTTTCTTCCTAATGAAGGCTTGTATGCTGAAGTTTTACGGAGACCAGGACTTGCGGATCTCCTTCGTCGTGAGTATAGAGTGGTAGTCGCTGGACCTGCAACGATCGCAGCATTTCTTAATAGTTTACAAATGGGATTTCGAACACTTGCTATCGAAAAACGATCTGGAGAAGTATGGAATCTCTTGGCAAATATTAAAAAAGAATTTTCAACGTTTGGAGATATTTTGGACAAAACACACAAAAAACTTCAAGAAGCAAGTAATCACATAGAGAGAGCTTCTTCGAAAACTCGTACTATAGAACGAAAACTTTCTAACGTTCAAGATCTTCCCTCAGGAGAGAAGGAAGAAGAAATTATAAGTCTTCCTTTGGAATAGATTTGGATTTTTACAAAAAGAGGAGACTATTTTTCTTAGAGTATTGCACAGCTAAAAGTCAAGGGTAATACTTAACCACTTCTCATGAGGGATTCTTTCCATGTAATGATAAATGAATTCTTTCAAAATTATAATATTGTAATCATTTATATAAGTTTTTTTCTTTTGTACTATTGATACATAATGGTAGTGGAAATATCTATTCCTTATTTTCTTTTTACAAGCATTTTCATCTTGAGTGGTCCATAGTTAGTTTTCTTTTTTCTCTTTCAATAAACCTCCTCACCTCCCATGTCATTTTTGTATTTTTCTTTTCCATTCGAATATGATACATGTTACCACCTAAGCCAAAATCTCTCTTTTCCATTTGTAGTAGGTTTTTCTTGAAATACCGAATACTCTACATACTTCAGAGACTTTCTTCTTTTCTCTTTCTACCACTTTGTATCACAAAATACTTTTTTCTCGAGGATACCTTGCTGAAATTGACATACTCTTTTTCATAGCCAGCAGCGTTACCCCTCAGAGGAATATATGGCACCTCTTACTTTACCTGTACAAAATTTGATTTAAAATACCTTTTTTGATAGACTTTAGAAGATATAGGATAGGAGTAAAGATTTTTAAAAGAGGTATATATGAAAACAGTAGCAGATATAGTACTTGATTATCTAGAAAAACAAGAAGATTTCACTGTAGATGCATCTGTGAGAAATCCTATCGAACGTGTTTCTCGTGAAGTTTCGAAAGGGGATATTACCTGGGAAGAGGGATTTAAAAAAATACATTCACAAGCAAAACTGTATCGACTATCTTCGGAAAAACAAAGAACACTCAGATCAGAAGTAGAAAAGAATATGAAAGGATAACTTTATGACGATAGCTGAAGTTCGAAAGAAATACAGAGATTTTTTTTCGCAAAGAGGACATATCATTATTCCTTCCTCTTCTATTTTTCCAGAAAATGATCCCACGACACTTTTTACAGGATCAGGAATGCAACCACTTATTCCCTATCTTCTCGGTAAAAAACATCCAGAGGGAAAAATGCTTGTAAATTCTCAGCGATGTTTTCGTGCAGAAGACATTGATGAAGTCGGAGATAATCGTCATACGACTTTTTTTGAAATGCTCGGTAATTGGTCTTTGGGAGAATATTTCAAAGAAGATCAATTACGATGGTTTTTCTCTTTTTTAGTAGATGAGATTGGTCTTGATCCGAAACGATTGTACGTCACTGTTTTTTCAGGAGATAGTGCAAATACTATAGAAAAGATATTGGAGTCAATCGCTCTTTGGCAAAAACTCTTTCTGGAAAAAAATATAAAAGCTCTCCATAAAGAGATGGAAACAGAGGAGAAAGCAAGTCAGCTGGGTATGCGTGGGGGGAGAATTTTCTCGTATGGAGCAAAGAAAAATTGGTGGAGTCGATCGGGTACTCCAGAGCATATGCCAGAAGGTGAACTTGGCGGACCAGATTCCGAAGTGTTTTATGAGTTTGATGTGGAGCATAATGAAAAATTTGGAAAATATTGTCATCCTAATTGCGATTGTGGTCGATTTATGGAAATTGGTAATTCTGTATTTATGGAATTTACTAAACGAAATGGAGTTTTTGAAAAACTTGCACAGAGAAATGTTGATTTTGGAGGTGGCTTGGAAAGAATTACTTCGGCATCTAATAATGATCCAGACATTTTTCGTCTTGATGTATTTCAAGAAATTTTACTCTTGATGGAGGAGAAAACAAAGAAGAAATATAATGAGTATAAACGACCTTTTCGAATAGTTGCAGATCATATCCGTGGCTCAATTATGATGATTGCAGAGGGTGTTATTCCTTCTAATACCGAGCGTGGTTATATACTAAGACGATTACTCAGGCGGGCTATTCGCTTTGCTGATACTGTGGGAATTCCTGGTGGACAGCTCAAACAACTTGTGTCTCCTCTGGTACGATCGTATCAGGAAGAGCACTTTTTTATTTTCCAAAAAAAAGAGTATATCGAAAAAGTAATTGATGATGAGGAAGAAAAATTTAGAAAAACATTACAGAAAGGTTTGAAAGAATTTGAAAAAATTAGTACACAAAAGAAAGAGATGACAGGTCGAGATGCTTTTGTTCTTTTTTCAACGTATGGATTTCCGAAAGAAATGACTGTGGAATTGGCTCAGGAGAAAGGTATTCGTATTGATGAAAAAGAATATAAGAAAGAATTCGAAGAGCATCGCAATCTTTCGCGTACAGCTTCCTCGGGAGTATTCAAAGGTGGTTTAGCGGATCAGAGTGAAAAAACGACACAACTCCATACTATAACCCATCTTCTTTTGGCTGGGCTTCGTTTGCATTTGGGCGCACATATTCATCAAGCAGGTTCAAATATCACAGCAGAACGAACACGTTTTGATTTTACTCATCCTGAAAAGGTAGAAAAAGATGTTTTAGAAAAAGTTGAAAAGTATGTTAATGACGCTATTAGTCAGGGTTGCTCTGTTTGTATAGAGGAAATGAATAAAGAAGAAGCGAAAGAAAAGGGCGTGGAAGGGAGTTTTTGGGAAAAGTACCCAGATCGTGTCCATGTATATAGCGTAGTAGATACTCAAGGAAAAATATACTCTCGAGAACTGTGTGGAGGTCCTCATATAGAAAATACGAGTAAGATACAAGGAACATTCCATATTATAAAAGAACAATCCTCAAGTGCTGGTGTGAGAAGAATAAAAGCTATTTTAAAAGAAAATATATAAATATATGGGAGATATACTTTTTCGAAGAAAAGATTTACTCGGAGCAAATCCTCAAAAATCTCGAGCGATGAGAAAACTTTTGGAAAATGAAAAAATAGCAGATATACTTGATAAACCAAGGGAAATACGTGAATTTAGAGATGCTCTCAAAGGACATCTCCAAAATGATAAGTATATAACAGAATCAGAGGTGCGTGCTGTTTTGGCAGAATTTAAAATAGGGAGAAACGATTCTCTTTCTCGAAAGGAAGTTATTGGGATACGTAAGGCTATGGGATTTTCACGTCCCGTGGATAGCTCTGATCTTGCACAAGATTCGTCTTTACGCAAGAGTAGGGGGAGTTTTTTGAGCACAGATGAAAGTAGAGTAAATTCTACTAAAAAACCTCCTTTACGAGGACTACCTTTTTAAGCTTCTGTATACGTTATGCTAACCTATTGTATCGAAACCTTTGGATGCCAACAAAATGTTGCTGATAGTGAACGTATAGCTTCTTATTATGAAGCTCGTGGATATAGTGAGGCAAAAAACAAAGAAAATGCAGATATTTTGGTTATAAATACATGCGTTATCAGAGAACGAGCTTTTGAAAAAGTTTTCGGATATATTCGGAATGTATACAAAGAAAATCCAAACACACATATTGTTATAACAGGATGCTTGATAGGGGCTTCTTTGCGAGAGCCAAGCGGAAAAATGATGCAGTCGCTCAAAAAACGATTACCCTCTGTCGAATTTCTTCCTCTTGAAGAAGTCGGTTTTGAATATGTTCCTAAAAGAGGAGAGGGAATCCATGCATGGCTTCCTATTTCCAATGGATGTAATAATTTTTGTACGTATTGTATCGTTCCTTTTTCTCGTGGACGAGAACGATCAAGGTTTTTTCAAGAACTTTTACAAGAAGCTCAAGATATAAAAAGACGGGGATTTTCTGAGATTACTCTTTTGGGTCAAAATGTTAATTCCTATGGAGCGGATTTTCTCTTGAAAACGTATCAGGCAGGGGATGTATTTTTTATTGACGAAATGGTGAGCGTAAAGCCTGTTATGGTAAAACATCTTGGTCGACAAAGGATTCCTACCCTCTTCCCTCATCTTCTTGCGCGTATTGCGAGTATGGAATTTTCTAAGGTATCTTTTATGTCTTCCAATCCATGGGATTTTTCAAATGAGCTTATTGATGTTATAGCAAGATATAAAAATATTGATCGTATTTTGCACCTCCCCGTTCAGTCAGGGAGTGATGAAATTTTGAAAAAAATGAATAGATGGTATACTTCTGAAGAATATAGGTCATTAATTGACCGTATTCGCTCAAAAATTCCTGAGATGCAATTTACTACTGATATTATCGTCGGTTTTCCTGGAGAAACAAAAGAACATTTTGAAGAATCTCTTGATCTCGTAAAACAGATTCATTTCGAAAAAGCCTATATTTCTTGCTATTCGCCTCGACCTGGAACGAAAGCGAATGATCTTCCCGATGACATTCCTTATGAAGAGAAAAAATATCGCTTCCATACTTTACAAAAAGAAATAGATAAACAAAATAAAAAGAATTGATATGTCTTTCCATAATAGCACTTCTCAGCATATTTCAAGTGGCTTGAGTATTATTCTCATAGCACTTCTTGCTTTTCTTATTAGCCTTATCATTATTTCTCGTGCACAGTCTCTTATAAGTGAGGTAGAAAACTCTTCTTGTATTTTAAAGGAAGATGTTTTGGAAGAATATTTATGAAAATAGCACTTGTTCATGACTATCTTGTTCAGTATGGTGGAGCAGAAAGGGTTTTAGAAAGTTTTTGTGAGCTTTTTCCCTACGCACCCATTTACACACTTGTTTATGATGAAGACGCAACATTTAAGCGTTTTTCGGATCGAACAATACATACATCTTTTCTTCAAAAATGGCCACTCACACGAAAATATCATCGACTCTTTCCTCCACTTATGCCTTTGGCCATAGAACAGTTTGATTTTTCTCGATACGATATTGTTTTGAGTGATTCCTCGAGTTTTTCAAAGGGTATTATTGTTCCTCCTGAAACACTGCATATTTGTTATATGCATACTCCTATGCGGTACGCTTGGGACGATTGTCAGCGATATGCTCGAGATTTTTATTATCCACGATATATCAAAATATTCGTGCCATTTCTTGTTAATATTCTTCGTCTTTGGGATAAATCAAGCTCCAAGAGACCTGATAGGATAATTGCAAATTCTCATTTTGTTTCTGAAAGAATTAGAAAATATTATCGCCGAACTTCTGATGTTATTCATCCTCCTGTAGAAACGAAAACATTTCATAGTGGTAAGGACAAGGGATATTTTCTTATGGTAGGTCGACTCATTGCCTACAAACGACATGATATTGTTATAGAAGCTTTCAATCGTTTGGGCTTTACTTTGAAAATTATAGGACTTGGACCAGAAGAAAAAAGACTTCGAATGAAAGCAAAGAAAAATATTGAATTTTTGGGTAGGGTTTCGGATGAAGAACTTTCTCATCATTATGCTCATTGCAGAGCCTTTATTTTTCCTCAAGAAGAAGATTTTGGTATAGTTGCTATAGAAGCTTTCTGTTCTGGAAAGCCAATCATTGCTTTTTATGGAGGAGATATTGTAAGGCATATGCGAGAAGGAAAAGAGGGTATTTTCTTCTATACACAAGATGTTGAAAGTGTAGAAAATGCAGTAAAAGCATTTACCAAGAAAAAATTTGATTCAAACGCTATACAAAAATATGCACAAAAATTTGATAGGTATCATTTTCAAAAAGATAGAGCAGTATATAGAAAAAGCTTTTGAAAAAAAAGAAGTGTTTTATAGAAAATATGTTTCGTGCTATTTGGACAGAATGGAATTTTTAAGTTACCTCTAATATAATTATTATGCTTTCTCTTTATAAAGATATTTTAGCTCAAGAAGCACAAGCTATTATTCATTTTAGTGATGTTTTTTCTGCACCAGAGATTGACTTTGATGCTGAACTTACTGCTAGTATACGAAATTTTGGAGTGCTCTCAGATAAAACATATTTTGTAGGAGGTAATGCTCGACTTGCGGGATACGGAGCGGTTTTACTTAACGATCTTATGTTCGAGCGAAAACGCGTTTCTGAAAAAATAGATTTGTTTGATTCTTATAGTAAAACAACTCTTTTTTCTATACTCAATTCATTGCCTCGCGAGGGATATGAAAGTAAAGATTTCCCCAATGGGAGAGATTTTCTTGTTGCTATAACGCAAAGTGGTGTATGTTTTTTCGCCACCCCACCTGCAACACTCTCAGCGCTTGAGACAAGAAATGAAATAGTTGCTCTTTATCGTATAGAAAATAAAAATATTCCTTTTACCGATGGTTTTAAAGAGCAATTCCGTTCTTCTATAATAGCGTTAAGTCGCTTTTCCCCTGATGTTATGGAAATAGTATACGAATATGAAAATAGAGAAGATCTTTTGGAAGCAAAAAAACAAGGAAATCATATAACCCCCATCCCAACTCAAGAACAAGAAATAGAATTCGCTTTTGCTGATCGATTTGGAAATGTTCGTTTGAGTGTTCGTGATGGAGAGGAACTCCGCAGATGTCTTGAGGGAAAAAAGGGGAAAGAGATAACTTTGCGTATTAATGAAAAAGAAACCCTTTCTGTTTTTTATGGAGAGGCTTTTTCTCATATACCTATTGGATCTCTAGGACTCTACGAGAATAGTGCAGATGTCTTAGATCCACAGAGAAGGGCGAGTTATTGGGAATTTATAAAAAGAAGCAACCATTGTCTCGATGATAGTATGGCTTTAGACATTATTAAAGAAAAGTCAGGGGAAGATGCGTGGAATGCAAAAATAGAAATAGAAGTGTGAATTGTAAAAAAGAAAGTAGTTGACTTTATTAGGAACTTTGATACAAAGGAGGAAGGTTCTTTATGGGAGACGTACAGTGAGAAAAATAATTGTAGAGGGAGTCGCCTTGTTTCTCGAAGCTTCAGAAACAGGAAGAATTCTTGTTCTTAAAGAATTGCAAACCAAGCCCGGTATCAAAGAAAGAGGAATGCTTTCTATTCCGGCAGAAACATCTCGTCATCAAGAAGGAGATGAAGAAACACTGGAGAGACTTTTCTGGGAAGAAATAGGCATAGACCCTATGCCTTGTGAAAAAATTGCTCTCCGGCACTGGATCAATGGAAAAATTTTTCGTGCAGACGTTTCGCTTTTTGTGGGAAGCGTCGATCGGGAGTTTTTTCCTTCACCTCAAGATGAAGAAGATGTTTCTTTTCATTCATGGATGCATCCCGAAGAGCTTCTTGCGAGTTGGATTCGACCGGGAGTTAAGGAGTCCACCGAGTGTTATCTCGGTTGGAAGAATGGTTAGTGTGTTATTTTTGGCATCGTCTTTCGAAAGGGGACGGTGCTTTTTTATGGAGATTTTAAGAAAAAAATATTTTTGTTCCAGGAGGATTTTTTTTGGTAAGAGAGAGAAAATTTTCTGGACGGAGTCCATTGAAAATAATAACGTCTTGGAGAGAAGGGGAGAGGTTATTTTTTAATGATTGTATTTTATTATAAATTCCACCAGTAACATCTACATTATGAGAGCCTGAAAGAGTTATTTTTTTATTTTTTACAAGATCTTTGAGAGAAGAATTTTTTATAAGAGAAGCATTTTTATTTTTGAAAGGATCTTCAGAATAAATACCTTCGACATCCGAGGCAAAGAGGACTCGAGAAGCATTATATTTTTTAGCAAGGTAAAAAGCAATAAGATCTCCTGAACATACAGCCATTCCCGTTTCTTCGTCAAAAACCATTTCTCCATAAAGAAGAGGAATGCTTTTATTCTTAAAACAAAGATCAAGAATGGTATGTGAAAAGTAAACAATATTTCCTTTTTTCATTCCAATAAGTGAGCCAGAATGGAGGGGGACTACAGGGATATCATAATCGATACATATTGAAAAAATTTTTTCATTAAGTATTTGATTGGCATATCTTACTTTGAGGGCTCCTATGCGTTTGATGGGGTCATCACAAACTCCATGGGAAAGATTGTAGGTATGAGCAATGGTATGACCCCCCGAACCTGCTCCATGAATGAGAATGAGTCGGAGATTTTTTTCACTTGCAAGAAGTTTTTTAAGATTTTGTATTATTTCTCGAAGAAGCTTTTTTCGTACGGAGGGTTTTTGGATATTTTTTCTCGTAAGAACACTTCCCCCTATTTTTAGTATAATAGTTTTTTCCATAAGAATTATATCTTGTCTTTGCTTGTAATATAGGATATACTTTTGAAATGAAAACAATTATTCACGATACTATAAAGCTTATTATAAAGCAATTATACGAAACTTCCTTTTCTACAGAGGAAATAGTATTTGATGTACTTATCCCCCCTCGATCGGAATTCGGAGATTATTCTACGAATGTTTCTATGATACTTGCTAAACGTTTTGGACGCAATCCTCTAGATATTGCCAAAGAGATAGGAGGTACTCTTGAGAAAAATGATTATTGTGATCGTATAGAAATCGTTTCGCCAGGGTATATCAATATATTTTTAGCCAATACGTTTTTATGTCAAAGAATACAGGATATTGTAAAAAACGATCATCCTTATGAGTTGGGTAATCATCAAAAAAAACCAAAAAATATTCTTATAGAATTTATTTCTTCCAATCCCACGGGACCTATTCATTTGGGTAATGCTCGAGGAGGGCCATCTGGAGATACTCTTGCTCGTGTTTTAGAAAAAATGGGACATAGGGTGTGGCGAGAATTTTATGTCAATGATTGTGGAAAACAAATAGAGGTTCTCGGTCACAGTGTGCTCAAGGACGAAGAGTCTCAATATGCGGGTACGTATATCGACAATCTTGCTCAAGAAAAACCTGAAGAAATACAAGACCCTTATGAGGTTGGGGTGTGGGCATCACAGCACATTCTCCAAACGCAGATACAACCAACATGTGATAAACTTGATATTACCTTCGATTCCTTTTTTTCAGAGAAATCTCTTCACAATGACGGGTCGGTACAAAAAATGCTTGAAACTTTACGCAAGAAAAATTTAGTCTATGAACAAGAAGAAGCTCTTTGGTATCGCTCAACAAGTCTCGGAGATGATAAAGATCGTGTAATTGTCCGATCTAATGGAAAACCAACGTATCGTTTGGCAGATTTTGCCTACCACAGAAATAAAATTGATCGAGGCTTTGATACATTGATTACTTTTCTGGGAGCTGATCATTTAGGAGAGGCAAAGGAAATACAAGCATTTATGGAGACTGTTTTGGAAAAACCAAACGTGTATTCTCCCATACTTACACAATTTGTTCGTGTTCTTCGAGAAGGTAAAGAAGTCAAAATGTCCAAAAGACAAGGGACGTATTACGCTATGGATGATCTCATTGAAGAAGTGGGTCGTGATGCTGTGCGATTTATTTTTCTTTCGTATGATGTCAACTCGCACATTACTTTTGATATTGATCTTGCCAAAGAAAGGAGTGAAAAAAATCCTGTATACTATGTGCAGTATGCCTATGCTCGTATAGAAAGTATTTTCGAAAAAAGCGGAACACTCTCTGATGGCGTTGCTAATCTAGAAATTCTCTCCCACACAAAAGAAAGAGAATTAATGATGATGCTTCTTCGCTTTACTGATCTTATAGAGATGGTAGCGGAAAATTATGAAGTGCATCGATTACCTCATTATGCTCGAAGTGTAGCAGATGCTTTTCATTCTCTGTATGCAAGTTGTCGTTTTATAGATACGCAAAATGAAGATCTTTCTCGAGCACGACTTGTTCTTGCAAAGGCAACCAAAATAGTTTTGGCTCAAACACTGTATCTTTGTGGTGTGAGTGCTCCTTCTAAAATGTGATAGAGTAAATATAGACAAAAAAGTATGAATACCTTCGATCTTTCGCATAAAGTTGATATAGCGTGGTGTCCAGGATGTGGAAATTTTGGTATTCTTTCTGCGCTCAAAATGGCACTTGATGAATTGGGAATTGATCCAAAAAAAACGGTACTCTCCTCTGGCATTGGTCAGGCCGCAAAAACGCCTCAATATATAAAAGCACATTATTTTAATGGTCTCCATGGGAGATCCCTTCCTGTTGCTGAAGGAATAAAAGTATCTCATCCAGACTTAACCGTAATTGCTGATTCAGGAGACGGTGATATGTACGGAGAAGGGGGGAATCATTTTCTTCATGCTATCAGGAGGAATTCAGATATTACTACTCTTGTTCACAATAATATGATTTATGGTCTTACGAAAGGACAAGCATCTCCGACCACACCCAAAGGATTGGTAACTCCTATACAAAAGGGAGGCGTGTGGCAAGAACCCTTTAATCCCATTGCTGTAGCTATTGCACAAGGAATTTCTTTTGTCGCTCGTGCTAATATCGGAAATCTTCAACATACCAAAGAAATGATACAACAAGCCGTTTTGCATAAAGGCTTTGCTCTTGTGGATATATTTCAACCTTGTGTCGTTTTTAATAAAGTAAATACGTATGCGTGGTACAAAGAACATACCTATACTTTAGATGAAACTTATGATGCCTCTGATAGACTTGAAGCTATGAAAGTGGCGTGGGATGAAGAAAAGTTTGCGTTGGGGGTGATTTACAAAAATCCACGAAATCCTATGACGTTTGAAGAAGCTGTCGGTATATATGCAGAAGACAAACAACCCCTTTTTCAACGTTATTATAAAAAAGAAAGCTTAGAGAAACTCGTACAACGATTCTCTTAAAGATAGAGGATCTGAATAAGATGAGATATATGATAATCTTATGAATATGGTAATATTGAAGAATATGTTACAATAAAAAAAGTAAGAAAATTAAGAAAAAAATATGAATAAAAATAATTTGTTAAAAAGGAGATGCCTAGAAAATTTTTTCCATTTAGGTGCATTAGTTTTCATTGTCTTTCTTTTTTATGGTTTTTCTTCGATACATAGAGTATATGCTGGAGAGTGGTGTTGCGAGGGTATTTGGACTCATTGTGAACAACCAATAGAAGCACCGGATAACCCTAATCATATAGTGCGGTGTCCCGAGGACTCTATCAATGGAACACCACCCTCGTGTTTTTGGTCAGAAGATGGATGTGGTTTGAGCGATGTCAATGCCCCCCTTCCACCACAAGATCCTCGTCCTTATGTACTTATCTGTCCTGTGTCAACGAGTCTTTCTATTGGAGAATCTCGAAATTTGGAGTTGAGATATTGGAGAAGTCTCAGAACGGTACCAAATTGCGACACAGAAAAATATTTGATTAGGAATGAAGAAGCAAGATGGAATAGTAGTAATAATTCAATAGTTTCAGTTTCAAACGAAATGGCAAAGGGGGTTGTTACTGCAAATTCAACAGGAACTGCTAATATTATTGCTATATACAATACAATGAGAACTTCTTTTCCAATAACAGTTCTTCCTCCCGAAATAAATCTCCAAGCAAGTTCAACAAAAGTAGCTAATGGGGAAAAAATAACTCTTACATGGTCTATTGGAGAGGGGGCAAAAAATTGCGTAGCTTCTGGCGGATGGCGAGGTGTAAAAAACCCAGAAGGAGGAACAGAAGAGGTAACGGTTAATTTTACTTCAGGAAGACCATTAAAATTTTTCATGCTTTCTTGTCAAGGGGGATCATTTGATTCTGTGAAGATCTTAAATGCTTCAGTAATTTCAACAAGAATAGCCGCATCCCTTTCAGATGCACAAGCATCTGAAGATTGTGATGAGGAGGGAAACTGTAAAGTTCCCAAGAATCTTTTTAGCCTTCCATTGCCAGATAACGATTCTTTGAGAATGAGTCTCTTCCTTTTCACGCTTCTTGGATCACTTCTTATCTTGATTCTTCTTTATATGAAAGGGAACAAGAAGAAAATTTCAAAAAAAGAATAATTTCTTTACATACAAACCAGAGAGAATAATAATTAAAACGTTGATCGAAAAGTACAAATTCTATATACAGAAATAAAGATATGCTATGCTAAAAAAAGTAAAAAAATAAGAAAAAAGAAATAAAAAAAATATGAAACAAAAAAATAGAGTAATAGGGATGCTTATTGTAGGAATCTTTATTCTTACAGGAGTCTTTATGTTTT
>JAGYLL010000008.1 GCA_018401135.1 Candidatus Moraniibacteriota bacterium
TTTTTTTATGGAGCATTCTTCAGGGAAAACCGTTTTCTGTGAGAAAAACCTTTTATGTATTTTCACTAGCACTTTGTGTGCATATTGGCTTGGGCATAATGCAATGGGTGACTCAGTATTCACCAGAAATCTCCTATTTCGGAATGTCGCAATACGAAGCATTTCAGCCTGGAATTTCTGTTATAAAAAATGATTTTGGTCGATGGTTGCGAATATACGGAGGATTTTCTCACCCAAATATTTTTGGAGGAGTATTAGCAATAGTTCTTTTGATGAGTATGTTTTTTTATAAAGAAGCCCTAAAAAGAAAAGAAAGAATATACCTCCTAAGTACTTCTCTCCTCTTTATTTGGGGAATGGTATTTACTTTTTCTCGTACTGCTTGGTTAGGCTTCATAGTGGGTTGGCTTATAATAACAGGAGGAAGTTTTTTTTGGAAAAAATGGAAAATAAAACAATGGACTTCCTGGCTTTGTATAAGCGGAGTTGTTTGTATAAGCGGAGTCGTTTTTATGTGTACTGTAAAAGACACTGTAGAAAGTCGTTTTTCGCAAGAGATAATTTCACAAGAACAATCTTTTTCAGATCGTATGAACTATACACAACAAGCAAAAGAGAGTATTCAAGAAAGTATTTTTTTTGGCACAGGTATAGGAAACTTTACGGCTTGGACAAAGAACGCTTATTGGAAAGAAGATTCGTATATAGCTTTATTTCAACCAGTTCATTCAGTTCCTCTCCTCATTTTTGCAGAAGTAGGTTTGATTGGATTTTTACTTTTTCTTTTTATATTGATTGGTATTTTTATAAAAATTTTCAAACAAAAAAATATTTTAGCATTTGGATTGATGGGGAGTTTTTGCGTTCTTATGATTTTCGATCACTGGTTATGGACGTCGTATTTTGGGTTACTTTTCCTCTTTCTCATAGGCTTTTTTGCAAAAAAACAGGGAGGTAAAGAGAAAAAATAAATAAAAATAGTATGAAGAAATCAAAGTATTTTGTGTTTTTAAAAACTATGCTACAATAAAGAAAATAAAATGTTTTGCCTTATGAAAAAAGAAACAATCTTTTCTGTTCTTGGGACTTTTCTTTATAAAAAAGAAATATATCTTTTGGTTCGTCAAAAAGATTCTAAAACACGATGTTCCCTTAAAAAACAAACTTCTAAAAATATCTTTGAAATTTTTCACAAAGATATTCGAATTGCAAAAGGAGATAAAGGAGATGAATATGAAAATATTTCTTTTTGTAAAGAGTTTCGTTTTTCTGATATTTCTGAAAGAGGGAAAATCGTTTTTGTCTAACCTATCTTTCTTTGGAGTCGGGCATTTCAGAGCTTCGAATTGCCTTTTCAGAAGATATGGTTCATTGGCAACATATTACAACCCTTTCACACATTCATTCGTCAGCATCTCTTATTTTTTTCGAAGAAAATGTAAAAGATCGATACGTTCTTTATCATGGAAAGGTAGCTTTGTCTGTTTCTTCTTCTCGTGATTTGCGTTCTTTTACAACAAAAGGAGTTTCTTCTCTTCTCCCTGCTTTAAGTATGCGAAATACTCTTCGTATCGCAGGGATACAGTTGGTTTCTGATGGTATTTTGGTTTTCTACTTTGCTTATAGTGAAACGATGGAATATATGGCAAAGAATTGCTCTATTTATGGAGTTCTTTTTGATCGCAAACATCCAGAAAGAATGATATGGCAAAGTGATGATCCTTTATGGATGGTTCCTGCTGGAGAAGTTTCTTTACGAGAGCCTGTTTCTATCAATTTTATTGATGATACGCATATTATTTCTTATTGGCGAGGAGGAGATAATGCTCTTTATGCCTTTAAACATTGGATAGGAGAAACAAGAGATAGTATAAAAAAAAGAAAAATAGCAAAAGAGAATGTTTCCTTGGATAAAGCGGGTCCTCAAGTAAAAAGACATTTTGAAAATCCTATTCTTGAGCCAAAATCAGAACATTATTGGGAAACAAAGGCAGCCTTTAATCCTACAGCTCTTTGTGATGACGATGGAAGGGTTCATATTGTGTACCGTGCTATTGGAGAGGGAGATGTATCTGTTTTGGGGTATGCTTTAAGCCGGGATGGTTTTCGTATTGACGAAAGAGACACGAAGCCTATGTATGTCCCACGGACTATTCATGAGGGCCTTTCAGAGGATCGTCTATGTCAAAATCCACACACCTATTCTCCTTATGAGTCGGGTGGAGGTTGCTGGGGTGGATGTGAAGATCCTAAGCTTACACGTATAGAAGATACTGTTTATATGACGTACGTTGCTTATAATGGATGGGCACCTCCTCGTGTAGCACTTACTTCTATTTCGATGAAAGATTTTTTAGAGAGAAATTGGGGAAAATGGACATATCCTGTTCTCATTTCTCCACCGGGAAAGGTTGCAAAAAGTGCAGCAATTCTTCCAGAGAAGATAGGAGGAAAATATGTTGTTTTCTATAGAATATTTCCTGATGTACTTGTAGATTATGTAGATTCTTTGGAGAATTTTGATGGAGAAAATGTTTTTTTACAAGATCTTTACCGTATTAAGCCCCGAGAAGGATTCTGGGATGCAGGAAAATTTTCTTTCGGTGCTTCTCCTATAAAAACAAAGGAAGGTTGGCTTGTTATTTACCATGCAGTAACAGGTCGACAAGAATGGGAGGGAAGTGATCTTCGCTACAAGATAGGCGCAATGCTTCTGGATCTTGAAAATCCAGAAAAAGTCATTTGTAGAAGTTCCAAGCCTATTCTTGAACCAGATTTTGATTATGAAAATAATGGATGGAAAGCGGGTATTGTGTATCCGTGTGGGGCGGTTGTTCGTAATGGAGATCTTTTGGTGTACTATGGTGGTGCAGATACGGTGACTTGTGTGGCATCAGCACCTCTTGATGAATTTTTGAAAACGCTTTTGGCAAGTGGAGATCCTGAATTGACAGAAGTTTTTGTGAAATAAGTATATATTTTTAGAAAGAATTAAAATTTTTATTTTATCGTATGCGAGTAAAACGTCATCCAAATAATCCTCTTTTAGGTCCTGATATTGATCATGAATGGGAATCTGAAGCAGTCTTTAATCCTTGTGTGGTGGAAAAAAAGGGAAAACGACATTTTTTTTATCGAGCACTTTCTTCGATGAAGCCTCATAATGGCGTAGAGATGCGTGTTTCAACTGTGGGTCATGTAGAGGGAATGCATGATTCTTGTTTGTCTGAAAGGGAAATGCTTATTGCTCCTGAAAAAGAATGGGATGCTTTTGGATGCGAAGATCCACGAGCGACCTATCTTGATGGGAAGTATTATATTTTTTATACAGCACTTTCCAATTACCCTCATACACCTGAAGGGATAAAAATAGGACTTGCTGTTTCTCGAGATCTCAAAAAGTTTGACCGTCATCTCGTCACACCTTTTAATGCAAAGGCTATGGCGCTTTTTCCTGAAAAAATAGATGGAAAATTTGTTGCTGTTTTGAGTGTAGATACAGATAGACCACCTTCTAAAATTGCTATTGCTGAGTTTGAAAAAGAAGAGGATATGTGGTCTCGAGAATATTGGGAAGATTGGTATTCTCATATAGATGATCACCTTCTTGATTTACAAAGAAAATTTAGAGACCATATAGAAGTAGGAGCTTCTCCTGTAAAAACAGAAAAAGGATGGATTCTTATTCACTCCTATATTTATGATTACAAAACAGGAAAACCAAATTTTACTATTGAAGGAGCTTTGCTTGACTTGAAAAATCCTCGTAAAATCTTGGGAAGGACACCTGTTCCTATGCTTTATCCCGAAAAAATGTATGAACTTAATGGGCAGGTTCCTCAAATAGTGTTTCCTTCAGGCGCTCTTATCGAAGAAGATATTTTACATATGTATTATGGAGCAGCGGATACTCGTTGCTGTGAAGCTTCTGTAAAAGTTTCAGAGCTTCTTGAACAATTACAACAACATCCTCCTCGTATAAAGTGTAAGCGTTTTGAGCAAAACCCCCTCATTTCTCCAATAAAAGAACATCCATGGGAGACAAAATATACGTTAAATCCTGGTGCGATACGATTAGAAGGTGCTACACATATTATTTATAGAGCTATGGGAGATGACGACACTTCTGTTTTGGGATATGCAAAATCAAATGATAATCTCTCAATAGACGAACGACTTGTCGATCCCATTTATGTGCCACGAAAGAATTTTGAAATAAAGAAAAAAGAAGGTTTCTCTGGTTGTGAAGATCCACGATTGACACTTTTGGATGATAGAATTTATATGTGTTACACAGCTTTTAATGCTCAAGACACAGCTGCGGTAGCTCTTACTTCTATTACCAAAGATGACTTTCTTTCTAAGCGTTGGTTTTGGGAAGATCCTAAACTTATTTCTCCATTGGGAAGGTTTGATAAAAATGCCTGTCTTCTTTCAAAAAAAGTTCATAATAAGTATACATTCCTCCATCGATTAGATGATTGTATCTGGGCTGACTATAGAGATTCACTGGAGATTTCTCAAGAAAAAAATCCTCTTGGAGGAGAAATTCTTTTAGATGTTCGTCCAGATCTTTGGGATAGTCTCAAGGTGGGCATTGCGGGACCACCTCATGCACTTAATGAAGAGGGAACGTTATGGCTTCTTCTTTATCACGGAGTCTCTAAATATGACAGTCAATATAGAATAGGAGCTTCGCTTATGGAAATGCTTCCTGGAGATGCTAATGTTACCCATCGCTTACCCTATGCTATTTTGGAGCCAGAAGAAGAATATGAGCATACTGGATACAGACCAGGAACGGTGTTTGTATGTGGTTCTGTAGAAGATAAGGGGAAACTTTACCTCTACTATGGAGCGTCTGATCAGTATTGTGCTGGAGCCTTTATATCTTTAAAAAAATTAGTTGAAGAGCTTAAAAAATTTCCCGTAAAATAAAAAGGTATGCTTCGATACTTCTTTGCTCGAAGTTTTTTTCTCGGACTCTTTCTCCTTGTAGGATTTTTTATGTTCCCTGATGGAGTTGATGCAGAGTGGTCTACAACTTTAAAATGTTGTAAACCGGGGAACCCAACTGATTGTAGTCAAGAGTATACAGTAAGTGGGACTACTCAAGCTACTTGTGAAACATCTGTTGATAACAAAAAAGAAGCTCTTGCGATTCTTAGATTTACACAGTGCCAAGGCGGTGTATGTAGTGAAAAACCAGTTTCAGGAAGCGCTGCATGCGGATCGGCCAATGGAAAAAGTTTTGCTCAAGCGCCAATGGAAGATCTTTGTGATCCAGGAACTCCACAGCCAGCGATTCCTACGAAAAGTCTTGATGGAAAAACATGGAATTGGTTATGTAAGACAGAGATGAGGGAAATTCTCCTCCATGTTCAGCTATGGTCAAAACAGATTCCTCCAGGATCCAAGTTCAGATGAATTTTGCTCTCAGGACTTGTTCCTTGTGGAAGGCAATGCGACAATCCTGATACTGATATAGATGAGACACAGATGTAATCTCTGTCATCTTATAGTAGGGATGGATATGATTATCGATTATCTCCTTCTTCTTCTAGGATTTGCTGCTTCTTTTTTATGCTTGCACAAGCTGCAGGGATTATGTGTATCTGTAGAGCTGGGAATCAAAAAATATTATTTCTTCAGGTGCTTATATGGGCGGGTCTTGCAGGATTTACTTTTCATTGTTCTTATCGCTTGGGTAGTAAAGTTATACTGCTATCGTGTATCTTTTCCTATTGATGAAACAAATCCTATTGGGCTTAAAGTAAATGGTTGGTCAGATTTTACTTGTGGATCTATCGAGCTGGAGGGGAGATCCAGATCCAAAAGATCCAGATCCAAAAAGATCCAAAACCAGATCCTACCAAAGATACTATCTTTGTTTGCACAAGAAACCTATCTGATAAAAAAGAAGATGAAGAAAAAAAAGTGAAAATCGAAGTAAAAAGAATACTTGCAACCACTCCAACAGAAAAAGAAGTAATAGTTTCAAAGTAGAACGTGCTGATGGAACAGCAAAAGCAAGGAGAGGACTATATTGCCATGTCAGGATCATTGACGTGGAAAAAGATGAAACTTCTTCAAAATATATCGAAATAGCCAAGCATGAAAGATGATGAAATAGAAGGAGAGGAGACCTTCAGATAGAGCCACTCCCTCTCCAGGTATTGAGATCGTGATAAAGAATAACTCGGTGATGGTTACTATAGAGGATGCTTCATCTCTTCCAGTAAAAGCACACTTCTCAGCTTCTCCTAATCTCTGGCTCTATTCCTTTGGGAGAGAGTAGTTGTTCATCAACTATTTCTTGGTCTGAGGACTCTTTACAAAGGTGAGACGAAGCTTCAGATGCTCCTTCAGGAACTCAGGAGATCTAACTCTCAGGAGAAACCCCTTTCTTGCTCTAAGTAAAATCTTCTGATGAAATAATTCTTAGAACGCTCTATTGCAGGTCGATGTTTCTGGGTATCTGGCAAGGAAATATTTGTTCAACAGAGGGGCTGACCTGTTCAAATTATTGCTTCCTCCTGGATCCTTGTTCCACCTTTGGGACAAAGTACCTGCTCACTAACTATTTCCTGGTCTGGAGGTGGTATGCTCTATAAAGATGATCAAAAACTCAGAAGATCTTCTGGAAATCAATCTATTCAACTTTCAGGTAAAACTTCTTCATTTCAGATAAAATCTCCTGATGGTGCGATGCTAAAGTCTCTTTCTATTTTGGGGCAATGTTCTTCTGGGAAGTTGGGATGGCCTAAATGTGTGACGGGGTGGAGGTGGAAGCGCCTACACTTTCAGCCTCTTCTAATCCTTGCACCCACAGCAGAAGGAAAAAGAATTGTTCAACAACTATTACTTGGTCTTCCTGTTGGCTATGAGCTTATTCTTGCAAATACTGGTCAGGTTTTATCTGGAAATAATAGTGGGATCTCTTGGATGTTAATTGGATAAAACTGGAAATAAATTTATTTTCCAAGTAAGAAATAAGGAAAGTAAAGCTATAAAAGAATGGATCTCTGTTTCAGGGAAATGTGCTTCCAGGGAAGTTGGGATGAAAATGTTCGATCAGTGGAGGGAAGTGGTAATAGCACCCTTTCGATTACGCCTAACCCTTGCATTATTAAATCGAGAGTCTTCCCCGGTACAGTTAATATCTCGTGGAATTATCCCCGGCCAGGCAATTCTTGTAGTTTTAGGTCCGCCAATGGCAGATTTACATTAAAAGCTCTAAGGATAACTGGTGAAGCTTTAGTCATACAATCAGTCCAAATGATGAATATTAAGTGCAAAGGCTCTCTGAGCGGTATGGATGTATGATAGGTCAATGTATGGGGAGAGAAATAGAAAAGCAAGATTTCCAAAGCCATTTGCTCTTCAGGAGAGTGGGATAAAAGAAAGGAAGAATGTGTAGGTGGTGGAGGAAGTGCTGCGCCTTCAGCCTCCCTAATCCTTGTACTATTTCTTTGGGCAGTGATGCGCTCTTCATCCATTTCCTTGGTCTGGGGGATGCCTTTATGAGGAGGAACGCGTATTGAGGAACTTCTGGGAAACTTGGGACTGTTCAAGTTTCTGGAAGAGGATCTCGTTTCAGGTAAAAATTCTCAAGGAAAATGTGTGTTAAAACTCTTTCTGTTTCAGGCGATGTTCTTCAGGGAAATTGGAGACCAAAATGTAAGTGCAACTACTGATGTCAAACTTTCAGCTTCTTCCCCAATCCTTGTCTTATTTCCATAGGACAGCAGTTGTTCCTCCACAATCTCTGGTCTGGAGGAACTCTATAAAGACGGGTCTTCCGCTGGGGCTCTCTCAGGTAGTCAGTCTTTTCAAATTTCCTGAAAAGGATCTTCTGTTTCAGGTGAGGTCTTCCGATGGGAAGGCTTTATGATCTATTTCAGTGCTGGGAAGGTATTTCAGGGAAGTTGGGATGGTGCAAAATGTGTAGCTGATGGAGGAGCTTGTGATTGGTGGCGCTATGATAAGAAAATATGCAAAGAAGGTCCAAATATGTATTGTGGGTGAAGGCTGTGGGAGATCTCTGTGCGTGTGAAATGTCTTAGAACTGCTTGTAGATGTTCCGGCACACAATGCTGGAAAGCTCCTGATGAATGCTAGAAACGCACATGTTTCTTACTTCGATCAAATCAAAGAAAAAGTTTGTTTTTTTAGGAAGTTGGTACGGTTCAAATGCTGCAGATGGAAAAAGATCATCTTGCATTGGCGAGTCATACTGAAACAATGGGTTCCTTGTAGCGTTACTGATTGTATTTATTCTTGTTTTAACAAACATTACAGTTGTAATAGTGTCTCATTAGAAAGGTGTCAATATTGATAAATCTTTATAGATATGAAAAAAAGAAACATTTTTTATTTTACTCATTCTTTCCTTCTAGTTTTTATTGGAATATCCTCTTTTTCTTTTCTTTGAGAAAGGTGGAAAATCAAGAAGAGATGCAAATATCTTCCAAAAACTTCTTTCAGGGCTATTGTTGATATGGAGACAGGAGAGGAAAATCTTCTCTCAAGGGGCCATTCTTACTGTTAGATCCAGATACTCAAGTGAACCACTGCCTTGTGAGTCCAAATGGTTTTATTGAAAATCTTCAGAAGAAGAGATGAAAATGGAATAAATATTTTGGATCAGCTATCGACCTGAAGAAGTTTATGAACAGGAGAGGGGCAATATCTCAAGTTGAAAGAATGAGGAAAAAGATAATAAATAAAAAGAATCTTAGTTTTTCTTGATAAAAGTATGAACATTCTTTGTACCAAGCATTTCTCGGGAAAAAAATATTTTTCCTTTTCTTAGCACTCCCCTTTTCTTTTTTCTAAGCACTCCTTTTTCTTCCCTGTATGCAGAAACTGGAGTATGTGGCCCAGCCAATGGAAAAAGTTTTGCTCAAGCGCCAATGGAAGATCTTTGTGATCCAGGAACTCCACAGCCAGCGATTCCCGATGAAAAGTCTTGATGGAAAAATAATACGGAATTGGTTATGTAAGACATGAGGGAACCTCCATGTTCAGCTATGGTCAAAACAGATTCCTTCCAGATCCAAGTTCAGGGATGAATTTGCTCCTCAGGACTTGTTCCTTGTGGAAGGCAATGTGACAATCCTGATACTGATATAGATGAGACATACAGATGTGTAATCTCTGTCATCTTATAGTAGGGATGATACATTATCGATTATCTCCTTCTTCTTCAGATTTGTTGCTTCTTCTTATGCTTGTCGTTGCATGGATTATGTATCTTGTGAGTGCTGAATCAAAAATATTATTTCTTCAGCAAAAAAAAGCTATATGTATGGGTCTTGCAGGATTTACTATTGTTCTTATCGCTTGGGTAGTAGTTAATTAATTTCGTTATCGTGTATCTTTTCCTATTGATGAACAAACCGCCATTGAAGCTTGTAGTAAATGGTTGGCTGGGACTTTTACTTGCATCCATCGGGGAGCTGGAGGGGGAGATCCAGATCCAAAAGATCCAGATCCAAAAGATCCAAAACCAGATCCTACTAAAGATACTATTTTGTTTGGTAATAAGAAACCTATTCGATAAAAAGAAGATGAAGAAAAAGTGAAAATCGAAGTAAAAAGAATACTTGCAAAACTACCCAACAGAAAAAGAAGTAATAGTTTCAAAGTAGAACGGTTGATGGAACAGCAAAGCAAGGAGAGGACTATATTGCTATGTCAGGACTTTCATTGACGTGGAAAAAGATGAAACTTCTTTTCAAAATATATCGGAAATAGCTATTACGAAAGATGATGAAATAGAAGGAGAGGAGACCTTTCAGATAGAGCTAACTCCCTCTCCAGGTATTGAGATCGTGATAAAGAATAACCCGGTGACGGTTACTATAGAGGATGCTGTAGAAAAAACGTGTGAGTTTATGTATGGAAATGAAAACGCTTCCAAAATTTATGTTTTTGCACCACTTAACGATACAAGTGGGGAATATCTTGGTTGGGAAGAAAGTGATATCGAAGAGTATAAAATAGAAGTTTCTCCAACATCAGGCGTGGTTACTTTTATTGACGACTACGGATCTTTCGCAAGTCAGTTTGCTGTATATAGATCTTCTGAAATTGTAGAGATTTCAGCGACAGGACTGGACACAAAAACAGACGTGAGTTGTCCAAAAGGAATAGTGGGAAATATTTATATTGTTAATGATTATACTGCAGATCCAGGAAATTTGGGTGGATATGCGTATAAAAACTCACTGAAAGTTGTGATTACTCGAGGTGCGTCGAAAAAAGTAGTTGCTCATGAAACAGGACATTCGTATATAGGACTTGATGATGAGTATGAGAATTCAGAAACGTACCAAAAATTTCTTGCGAGTAGGGGTATATGTACAGAATCTATTAATTGTCGTACGACTGAGGCGGAATGTAAACAAGACTTTGGTGTGAGATCTTGTTATTTGGGTTGTAAATATGCACCTCATTCAGGTCCTAATGCAGAATTCTATCGAGAAACATTTAATAGTATTATGAATTGGCATGAAACGGGAGTTTTTGCACCATATCAGATGGAAGCTTTGGAGTATAAGATTAGAACAGGTAGAATTATGCTAGGGAAAGTTTTGAGTAGTCCAAATTGCCCAAGGTAGTATTGACAAAATATAATAAATATGCTTATGTATACATACCGTCATTTTTTTTTGGAGTCCTTTACCATGTCAAAGTCAAAGTATATTTTTGTTCTCGTAGCTATTTTTTCTTTCAACACCCCTTTTGTCCACGGACAACAAGAAATGAAAGAAGGGCAACTATCATCGTTAAGCTATAATTTGACGGTGGAGAGAACTGGCGATGTGATCAAACTTTTGGAGGGTGGGTATGTCATAGAATGGACGTATGAATTTTTCAAGAATCTCACACCTGAATTGAAGGGAAGAAATAATGCCGTTATTCTTTCTTTTCAAGGAGAGTCACTTGCATATTTTGCGGTTTCCGATATGGAGGCTATTCTTTGTAGAGATTCTCCAGAAGAGGGAAGGATGACTGGGGGGTGTGAATTTCAAGGAACGGATGGCCAATACCCTTTTAGCGCTCCCTATTTCCCGAATGCTCAATTTATAGATGTCTATAATGAGAAAGGGGAAAAAATGGGAAGACTCGATGTTTCTCCTTTTGCTCTTTGTAATCAAAATGGACTTTGTGAGATGGGAGAGGGAGTATCAACCTGTCCCAGTGACTGCAAAAAGGAGGAGGTTTTTTATCAAGATGCCTTGACGATTCATCAGGAAGAAGAGAATAAGGAAAATAAACTTCTCCTTTGGATTATAGGGTGTGTAGGCATCTTTTTTCTTGCTACTTTTGTTATTGTGATACTAAAAATTATACGCAACAAACAAAAGTATGGCATATAAGCGCTTATCTTAGGAGAGCGCTTTTTCTTTTGGAAGAGAAAATAGGACAAGATGACTGATCTTGACTTATTGTATATAATATGATATTGTTGATTTTTGTTCGTGATGAATCCGAGGAATAGTCTTATCTCGATGTTCATCTTAGAAACAATCGAAATAAGATTTATTCATAAAGTAAAGAAAGGATTCATTTATATGGCATATCAAACAAAGCATCGATCAGCTTCTGGTCGAGCGTCATTTGGCGCAAAACGTTCTTTTCGTGGATCTCGTGGACGCGGACCAAGAAAAGAAAATATACATCCTTCAAAATTTATAAAACCAGCATGTATTCTGACACAAGAGACGTACCAAGCACAGCACGCTTTTTGTGATTTTCGAGTGCATAGTATTTTGGAGAAAAATATTATTGAAAGAGGATTTGATTTTCCTTCACCAATTCAAGATCAAACAATTCCTTTGGCAATGAAAGGAAAAGATATTATAGGTATTGCAAATACAGGAACAGGAAAAACCCTTGCTTTTGCAATTCCTGTTTTGCATCAACTTCTTATGGATCGAAGATCTCATGCATTAGTTGTTGCTCCTACACAGAAAATTAGCACAGCAGATTCTTGAAGAACTACAATCCCTTGCAAAAGAGGGAAAATCCCATGGGCTCTTCTTATAGGAGGAACCCCTAGCGACCACAATTCAGAGATCTTTCCCATTTTCCAAGAATTGTTGTGGGAACACCGGGAAGAATAAAAGATCATCTTGAAAGAAAGACTCTTCGTCTAACGCTTTCAATGCTGTAGTTTTAGATGAAGTAGATCGTATGTTGGATATGGGATTTATCGATGATAAGGAGAGGAATTCTCTCTAATCTTTCTTTTCAACGTCAATCATTTTCTTCTCAGCGACTATGAATGATAAGGTGAGAACCTAATACGAGAATTTTCCAATGAACCGATAACGGTTTCTGTAAGTACAGGAAATACCAGTGATAATGTAGAACAAAATATTGTAAAATATCGTCTTCTCGAGAAGATAAAGTAGAAAAACTTCATTCATTTCTTGTAGAAAAAGAGATGAAAAATATTGATTTTTGATGAAACGAAACGAGGTGTTGATGTTTTGAGGTAAAGAACTTTCAAAGAGGATTTGCTGTAGAGGAACACATGGAAATAAAACACAAGGACAACGACAGCGTGTGCTTTCGAGTTTCGATCTGGGCAGATAAAAATACTTGTAGCCACAGATGTTGCTGCTCGAGGAATTGATGTTGCAGATATTACCTATGTTATAAATTATTCAACTCCACAGAGTTATTCTGATTATATTCATCGAATAGGACGCGCGGGGAGAGCAGGAAAAATGGGATACGCTCTTACGTTTATCGAAGGATAATTTTCGTTGACGAGAAAGAAAAATGCTATTACAATAAAGAAAATGTCGAGGATTTCGACTTTTCTTTTTTAAAAATATATAAATAAAATATTTTTATACAAGTTTTTATGGAAATACGAAATATTGCTATTATTGCACACGTAGATCATGGGAAGACGACGCTCACGGATGCTATTATGGTCAAACAGGGACTATCGTTGATGATAGTACTATGGATTCGAATGCTCTCGAAAAAGAGCGAGGAATAACTATTTATGCCAAGAATACCTCAGTTATTTACCGAGATACAAAGATAAATATTGTCGATACTCCTGGACATGCTGATTTTGGAAGTGAGGTAGAGCGAGTTCTTCGTTCTATTGATTCTGTTGTTTTGGTGGTAGATGCACAAGAAGGTCCTATGCCTCAAACGAGATTTGTTTTGAAGAAGTCTCTCGAATTAGGACACAAGCCTCTTGTTGTTATCAACAAAATTGATAAGCCAGCTGCTCAACCAGATATTGTTAAAGAACAAGTTTTTGAATTATTCCTTGATCTTGGTGCAACTGATGAACAATTGGAATTTACCACTATCTATGCCATAGCAAGAGAGGGCGTTGCAAAAGAAAAAATAGACGATACTTCAAAAGATCTTTCACCACTTCTTGATACTATTCTTTTGCGCGTAGAACCCGCTTCGAGCGAAAGAGAAAAACCTTTGCGATTCCAGCCTTTCAATCTTGGATATGATGATTTTCTTGGACGACTTGCTATTGGAAGAATTTATGAAGGAACTATTCAGTCAGGAAAAACATTTACACTCAAAAAATTAGATGGAAGCGTTGAGATGGGTCGTGTTTCGAAACTCTTTACGTTTCATGGAACGGAGAGAAAAGAAGTGGAAGAAGCAATTGCCGGTGATATTGCTATGGTTGCAGGATTTTCTTCTATAGATATTGGAGAAACGCTCTGCCAATCAAATGATCAAGAGGCACTTTCAGCTATTACTGTAGATGAACCGACAATATCATTGCGTTTTCTCGTTAATGATTCACCTTTTGCTGGTCGTGAAGGAAAATTTGTAACGAATCAACAGATTCGTGAACGGCTCAAAAAGGAATTGGAAGTAAATGTTGGTTTAAAAATTGATTTTACCTCTTCAGAATACGCTATGGTTTATGGTAGAGGAGAGCTTCATATAGCTGTTCTTTTGGAGAATATGCGACGTGAAGGTTATGAAATGCAAGTTTCACAACCACATGTTATTATCAAACAAGAGGAGGGACGAAAGGTTGAGCCATTTGAGGAAGTAACTATTGATGTCCCTACTCTTGTGTCGGGATCTGTTATTGAGAGACTTGGAAAGCGAAAAGGTATTATGGTAGATATGCAGACGCATGGAGATCAAACACGTATGATATTTGAGATTCCCACAAGAGGACTTCTTGGCTATAGAGGACAATTTATCGTGGATACAAAAGGAGAAGGAATTCTATGTTCTCGAGTGATTGGATTCCGTGATTATGTAGGAGTCATTGCCAAGCGAGATGTTGGATCTATGGTTTCTGGACTAACAGGAAAAGCGCTTGGCTATTCTCTGGCTAATTTACAAGAACGAGGAGTTTTATATGTCGGTGCAAGTACAGATGTATACGAAGGACAAGTAATTGGAAATACTTCTAAAGGAGAAGATATGACCGTAAATCCTATTAAAGGAAAACAACTTACCAATATGCGAGCAAGTGGAACGGACGATGCTATTATACTTACACCTCCATGGGAACTTTCTATCGAACGTGGTTTGGAAATAATGTCTGATGATGAGTATTTGGAAGTTACACCAAAAAGCGTTCGTCTTCGAAAGCAACAACTTACAGAAAATGATAGAGTGAAAGCAAAAAGAAAGCAGAAATAGAAGTAAGAAGGAAAAAGAGATAATTAAAAGAGGGGGGACCCTCTTTTAATTATGAAGCATCCAGAATCTCATTTCTTTTTGTTCGTACTATGAACACAAGAGAAAATAGTGTAGTATTGTAAGAGGAGAATTTGTAAAGATAAAGGAGATGACTATGTTAAAGCAACAAAATATTTCTTGTATTTCTTGGAATGTTAATGGCCTGCGTGCCGTAGGACGTAAAGGTTTTTTGGAGTGGATTGAGAAAGGTGAACACGATATCGTTTGCCTCCAAGAAACAAAAATTTCTGATCCAAGTCAGCTAACTCCTGAAATAAAAAGTCCTAATGGATATTTTTCGTATTTTCACTGCGCTCAAGAAAAAAAAGGATATAGTGGAACAGCTCTATACACCAAAGAAGAACCAAGAAATGTAAAAATGTTTTTTGGAGAAACATCCCTTCTTTCTACCGAAGGGCGTGTTTTGGAGGCCGAGTATAAAAATTTTACTCTTCTTACGGTGTACTTTCCCAATGGAGGCGGAGGGAAGGAGCGTCTTATATATAAACTTGCTTTTTATGAAGAATTTCTTGTGTATATAAGGGAGCTTACACAAAAAGGAAAAAATGTTATTTTTTGTGGTGATGTGAACACTGCTCATAACGAAATTGATCTTGCTCGACCCAAAGAAAATGAAAAATCTACGGGATTTCTCCGTATAGAACGCGATTGGATGGATGAGCTTGTAAGAGAGGGATTTCTTGATACGTTTCGCTTTCTCCATCCTGAAAGGATCCAGTATTCATGGTGGGATATGAAGACTCGTGCTCGAGAAAGAAATATTGGATGGCGCATTGATTATTTTTTTGTAAGTGAATCTTTGCGATCTTTTATACAAGAAGCTTTTATCATTGATACTCTCTATGGATCTGATCATTGTCCAGTAGGAATACAACTTGATTTTAATAAAAAATAATTTGAATAATCATAGAATAATTTATGGCAATAATATGGAAAGAAGAATATAGCTTGGGAATTGAAGGTATCGATAATCAGCATAAAAAGTTTATCGCTATTCTCAGTTCTTTATCAAAAGCTCTTTCAGAGAGGAGAGAAAAGGATATTATTGCTGATATTCTTCTAGATTTACAAGAATATGCGGAAATGCATCTTGCTTTTGAAGAAAAATACTTTGAAAAGTTTCATTATGAGAATGAAGAAGAGCATAACAAAGAACACCGGTATTATCGTTGGAAAATACAAGAATTTATAGATCGTCACAAAGCAGAAGATCAACTTTTGTCTATAGAAATGTTACATTTTTTGGAAGACTGGTTGGAAGAGCATATTATGAAATCAGATAAAAAATATGTAGAATGTTTTCGTAGAAATGGAATCAAATAGGTTTTTTTGAAAGAGTTTTCAAGAGATTATTTCTAAAAATTTTTCTATTCTTCAAAAAGTAGAAAAATTTAAAAGAACATTATCTTTAGATAATGTTCTTTTAGTTTAATTTTACAAAAAGAAAATAATAAAATTTTGTCTTTCATAAAACGTACCAATTTCCTTTATTTTTAAAAATTTTTTTCAATAAAAATATCTAGAGATTTACGTCTTAATGTAAAAATTTTTACTCTGACCGAGTTTTTTCTAGAGAACGGAAAGTTGTGGAGGCTTCGTCGAAGTAGAGCTGTACGCGTCCAAGAGGTCCGTTTCTATGCTTGGCTATAATAACTTCTACAATATTTTTATTGGGAGTATCTGGTTTGTAGCGATCTTCTCTGTAGAGAAAGAGGACAACGTCAGCGTCTTGCTCTATAGAACCTGACTCTCGAAGGTCAGAGAGTTTGGGAACCTGGTCGGTGCGAGACTCTACGGCTCGAGAAAGCTGAGAGAGCGCGATGATAGGAATATTAAGCTCTTTGGCAAGGTTTTTGAGTCCTCGAGAGATTTCTGAAATTTCTTGAACACGGTTTTCTGTTCGTCTTCCTTCCATAAGCTGGAGATAGTCGATGATAATAAGTCCCAAATGATGCTCGGCTTGAAGTCTTCTTGCCATCGTACGAAGTTGCATAATATTAGCAGAAGCAGAATCATCTATAAAAATAGGAGCTTCACTCAAAATACCCATAGCGGTATTGATACGTTCGAAATCATCCGAGCCATCACCACTTTTAAGTTTTCCTGTTCGTAATTTCCACAGATCGATTCCTCCTTGAGCAGCGATCATACGATCAACCAACTGATCGGAGGACATTTCGAGAGAAAATATCCCCACAGGAACTTTCATTTTTGTTCCAATATTTCTGGCAATATCAAGAGCAAAGGTCGTCTTTCCTATAGAAGGACGTGCTGCGAGAATGACGAGGTCAGATTTCTGAAATCCTGCAAGTATATTATCAAGATCTCCATAGCAAGAGGGAACACCACGCATATCACTTCCTGCATTGTGAAGTTCATCGATACGGTTAAAAGCTTCTTCGAGAACGGATTTGATAGGAATGAAATCTTTTTTGGTATGTTTTTGAGAAATAGAAAAAAGTTTTTGCTCAGCTCTGTCGAGGGTAAGTTGCACATCTTGAGATTCTTCAAAACCAAGTTCCGATATTTCATTGGCCACAGAGATAAGACGTCGTAGAATGGCCTTTTTTTGGACAACGCCTGCATAGTGAGCGACATTGGAAGCGGAAGGAACACCTCCTACGAGAGATGCGAGATAGCTTGTTCCTCCAATTGTTTCAAGTTTATCTCGTTCTTCGAGTTTATTGGAAAGACTTAAGAGGTCTATAGGCTCTCGATCTTCATAGAGGTCGAGCATTACTTGATAAATATCATTGTGTTTATCATTGTAGAAATCGCCAACTTGGACCATATCAGCAACACGAATGATGGCATCTTTGTCGAGCATAAGAGCCCCGAGAACGCTTTGTTCAGCATCGGTATTGTGAGGAGGAACACGAAGTTCTTTGGAAGCTTTGGTTCGAGCCATAGGAAATTTTTTGTATCAAACTGGATTTTCAGTATAGACCCCTTTTCTTTTTTTCGCAAAATTGACCTATGTGAATAACGTGTGGAGAAAAATTTTAAAAGAAGGTATACTAAAAGGAGATTAGCAATCGTCCCTAAAAATACTATGAATACTTCATTGCTTCAAGCATTAGTTTTGTGGAGAAAAGACCGCGCACAAAGAGAAGGCGTGGATCTTTTTCGTATTCTTTCCAATCGTTCTTTGGAAGAAATAGCCAGAAAATTACCACAAACCAAAGAAGAGCTTATACAAATATCAGGAATAAAACAAAAAAAATACGCGCAATATGGAAGAGATATTATAAAAATGGTTCAAGATGCTCATACGAAAGACAGTTCTCGAGAAGAAAACGTGCGTAAGGAAAAAGAGGGTGAAGAAGAGCGAGAGGAGACATATAGAGATGTAGAAAGTGTAGGAGATTTCATCGATAGGACAAATAAAACACTCGGCTCTTTGGAGAGTCGTGTTCGAGGGGAGATAAGTTCTATCCAATGGAGAAAAAGCTGTGTATATTTTACGCTCAAAGATACCAAAGAAGAAGCCTCTCTTTCTTGTTTTATGTGGGCAACAGATGTTTCTTTGTGTGGAGTTTCTCTTCAAGAAGGTATGGAAATTATTGCCTCAGGATTTCCAGAGGTGTATAAGCCGATAGGAAAAATGACCTTTCGTATTGCTGTTGTCGAACCCGTAGGGGAGGGTGCTTTGAAAATGGCATACGAAGCCTTGAAGAAAAAATTTGAAACAGAAGGATTATTTGACGAGCAAAGAAAAAGAGATCTTCCTTTTCTTCCCACTCGAATAGGAATCATTACTTCACGAGACGGTGCGGTTATTCATGATTTTCTCAATAATATTGGAAAGCATGGATTTCATTTCGAGTTTTGCAATTCTCGTGTAGAAGGACAAATGGCAGTTAAAGATCTCATCGCTTCCCTTCAAACATTGAGACATCGCGATCTCGATGCTCTCGTTATTATGCGTGGAGGGGGAAGTGCAGAAAGTCTTCAGGCTTTTAATAATGAAGCACTTATTAGAGAAGCTCTCAAAGTTCCTTTTCCTATCATTTCTGCTATAGGGCATCATCAAGACGTCCCCCTTTTGTCTTTGGTAGCAGATCGTATGGTATCTACTCCAACGGCGGCAGCGCTAGCTCTTAATACCTCATGGGAAGAATGTGCTATGCTTGTAATGCAAAGAGAACACCGACTCTTTTCAATGTTTGGAGAAAAACTCGTTTTTCTTGGAAAAGAAATAGACAGACAACATAGGTATTTTCGTGACAAAATGGATTTTATTTTCGATCGTTTTCGTATGGTACAATCTATGCTCGATCGATGCGTGCTTTTTGTAGAAAAAACAATTACGCAGAAAAAACAGTTTCTTGAAGAAACTAAAAATACATTGATACTTCTTTTTCGTAATACCTCTATTACGAAACAAACAATGATTGCTCGGTGTAAACAATTACTCGAGGCCTATGATCCCAAAAGACAGCTTAAGCTTGGATATGCTTTTGTAAAAAAAGAAAATGGATCTTTTGTAAAAAGTGTGGATGATGTAGGAAAAGACGACAAAATTGAAATTATTGTTTATGATGGAAGTGTACGTGCTGTGTGTATTTCAAAAGATAAAGAATAAAAATATATGAAACCAGAAGAAAATAATCTTTCGCAAGATTTACGTTCCTTAGAAAAAATCGTGGGATGGTTCGAGTCACAAGAAGAGATTGATATCGAGGAAGGTCTTAAGAAAATTCGACAAGGAGCTGAACTCATACAATCATCGAAAAAACGTTTGAAAGAAGTAGAAAATGAATTTGAAGAAATTCGAAAAACACTTGATCAGGAGGTGTAAAGAAAGATTATTTTTTCTTTTATAGGAAAGAAAAAACGGGGGAGATTGTGGAAAAAAAGAGATCTAATGGTGCATTGTTGACCGATAGGAGGGGGTGTGCTATACTGTGGGTGTAAGGTTTCTCGAGTTTCGAGTCGTTTCGAAAGTGATACATAGGCGTTTTTCAGTGTTCGATCGGCGTTTTGTTACGGGCTGCGGGAAAGGGTCGACTTACGTTCGTAAGTAGTAAAAAAATCAGCATGAACAAAAGACTATACGTTGGCGGTATTCCATACAGCTCAACAGAAGATACTATCAAAGAAGCTTTTTCTCAAGCCGGTGAAGTGACATCAGTTCGTATCATTCTTGACAGAATGACTGGACGATCTCGTGGATTTGGTTTCGTAGAGATGGCAACTGAAGACGAAGCGCAAAAGGCGATCGAAATGTTTGACGGCAAAGACTTCGAAGGAAGGACTCTTGTTGTCAACGAAGCACGTTCAGACGAACGACGATAGTTTCGTTTTCGAAACGAAAATTTCTTATAAAAAACGAGGAAACGCCACCTCGTTTTTTGTTTGCTCGAAACGTTTTTTTTTGGTATGCTTACTGTGAAAGAAGATGAGAAAGAGAAAATATATTTGAAAGGGAGTGGAAGAATATATTTTCTCTCGTACATATAAGGGAAAATATGAGAATATAAACAAAATAAGAGCATCTTTTATGCTACAATTTCTCTTTGGTTTTTTGACCATTCTCTCGTGTATAGGACTGGGATGGACACTCCTCTTTTTGGATCCAGAGAGTTCTCGTTGGCTACCCTTTATTTCTTTTTATGGTAATCTCTTTCTTTTGATAACTTCGTTATTTTTCCTTATCCTTTCTCGCAAAAAAACACTTCGTGTGACAAATTGTTTGAGACAGAGTATACTTTTGGGATTGCTTGTCTGCTTGTTTTTTGTTTTACAACAAGAGAGATGGCTTTTCTGGTGGAGTGGCCTACTTGCACTTGGTGCCATATGTCTTGTAGAATTAGGCTTCTTGGCATTTCTTCCCCAAAAAGAGAGAATAAGAAATAATGAAAGAGAATAAATAGTAGTGATTATAGAGCGTATGTCGAAAAAGCAGATGACGTCAGAAGGATATGGTGCAAAATCTATTCAAGTTCTTGAGGGATTAGATCCTGTAAGAAAGCGTCCCGGAATGTATATAGGAGGAACATCTATCGAAGGATTACACCATCTTGTTTGGGAGGTGATAAATAACTCTATTGATGAATCGATTGCTGGATATTGTAATACGATATCTTTGCGACTTTTGCCTGATAATACGGTAGAAATAGCAGATAATGGACGTGGTATTCCTGTAGAAATTCATCCACAAACGAAAAAATCTTCTTTGGAGACGGTTATGACGATACTTCACGCAGGAGGAAAGTTTGGTGGAAGTGGATACAAAATATCAGGAGGTCTCCATGGAGTAGGTATTTCTGTAGTAAATGCTCTTTCTGAATGGACTCGAGCAGAAATATGTCGAGAGGGAAAAGTCTACGCTCAAGAGTATGAAAGAGGGAAGCCCCTTTCCAAACTCAAAGAAATAGGAACTTCTCGAAAAACAGGAACAACCATTTCTTTCAGACCTGATCCACAAATTTTTCCTGAAATACGATTTGAATGGAAAAAAATACTTGACTATGTTCGTTGGCAGGCGTATTTGACGAAGAATGTGAAGATCTCTCTTTTTGATGAGCGGAATAAACAAGAAAAAGGCATTAAGCGATACGCGTTTTCTTTTGATGCGGGTATTGTTTCTTTTGTGCATTTCCTCAATCGTTCTCAAGAAGTGAAGCATAAATATCCCATTTATATTTATAAGGAATTAGACTCTTTTATTGTAGAAGCTTCTATTCAATATACGAGTGGATACAAAGAGCATTTGTATTCGTTTGCTAATAATATTTATAACCCAGAAGGAGGAACACATGTCACAGGATTTAAAACAGCTCTTACGCGAGTACTTAATGACTATGCCAAAAAACATAGTTTCCTTAAAGAAAAAGAAGGAACATTTTCTTCGGAGGACTTGAGAGAGGGGCTTACCGCAGTTTTAAGTGTAAAACTTACTGATCCTCAATTTGAAGGACAAACAAAAGCAAAATTAGGAAACAGTGAAATTCGAGGAGTAGTTTCTTCTGCTGTTGCAGAGGGATTGGGGGATTATTTGGAGAGTCATCCGGCCGAAGCAAAATCTATTATAGAAAAATGTCTTCTTACGGTACGAGCAAGACTTGCAGCACGAGCTGCCAAAGATGCTGTTTTGCGAAAAGGTGCTTTGGAGGGAATGACGCTTCCTGGAAAACTTGCCGATTGTTCTTCTCGAAAAGCAGAAGATAGCGAAGTATTTATTGTTGAGGGAGATTCTGCTGGTGGAAGTGCTAAGCAGGGGAGAGACCGAAGAAATCAAGCTATTCTTCCTTTGAGAGGAAAGCTTGTCAATGTTGAGAAGACAACTTTGGATAAAGTGGTAAAGTCAGATACGCTCAAACCAATTATTATTGCTCTTGGTGCAGGTATTGGAGAAACATTTGATATTTCACGTTTACGTTATCACAAAGTTATTATTATGGCAGATGCTGATGTTGATGGTGCTCATATCAGAACCCTTCTTTTGACCTTTTTCTATAGATACTATGAACCCCTCATTCAAGGAGGATTTATCTATATAGCACAACCGCCATTGTATCGTTTGCAAAAAGGAAAGACTGTTAAATTTGTTTTTACCGAAGAAGAAAAGATACAGACATTGAAAGGTTTCGGTTTGAAAGAATCACAATTACAAGAAGTTTCTGATGAAAATGGAGAAGGGGGAGATCCGCAAGAAACTATCGGCGGAATTAATATTCAGCGATACAAAGGTTTGGGAGAAATGAACCCCAATCTTTTGTGGGAAACGACTATGGATCCAAAAACGCGAACAATGTTGAGGGTGACCATAGAAGATGCTCAAGAAGCAGATAGAATGTTTGAAATTCTTATGGGTAAAGAAGTTGCTCAAGAAAAAGTTTCATTCAAACTCACCCAAGAAAAAGTGAAAAATCTTTGATATATAAATATAAAAAGAGAGAAAATGAAAAAATCTCCTGAGGGAGATTTTTTCATTTTATAGACACACAAGAAAAAGTATGTTCTCTCACAATAATTAAAGCATCTTGCTTTGCCAAGGTTCATACACATATACAGAGGCAGATAGATTTTCCATCAATCTTTTTGGTTTGAATATTAGCTCTAAATTGACGTCTTGTTGCAATATTTGAATGACTTCCTTTTATTGCCTGTTTCAGGGATTCTTTTCCATAGGTACATTTTCGCTACTCTACTCTTCACAATAGTTGATTTATTCATATAATTGTATATTCTATATAACAGGAATGTATTGAAAAAGGCAAGTTTTCGAAGAGAGCTTGATGAAGGTTTGGACAGAGGAGAAAAAAATAACACTATTTTGTATGGGAAGTGAGGTTATTCTTATTGTTTTTATGTCATCGTGTTGATCTATATTAATATACTTCATGAAATTTCTCATGGAGTGGTTGCTTTGTGGCTTGGTGATGTGACAGGACGGGCAAAATATGCTGGAAGACTTACTCTTAATCCAAAAACACATATAGATCCTATAGGGTCTATACTTGTTCCGGTATGCTTTCTTTTTATGGGACAAATAGCATTTGGTTAGGCAAAGCCTGTTCCTTATAATCCCACAATCTTCGAAATCAAAAGTGGGGAGAATTGCAGTGGCAATTGCTGACCTGTATTAATATTTGTATAGCTACTCTTGCCGTGATTCTTTCACAGACAATTGCACTTTCTTCTGTTGGCAAAGAAGAAAGAAATTTCAGAAATTGGGCTGAAGTGGGACAAATACTTTCTGGTTCTTTGGAATCCATCTTTTCCTTCTTCTTGTGTATATTGTTTTTTGGAATATTGTTTTGGCTCTTTTTAATCTCATTCCTATCCCTCCACTCTGATGGATCAAAAATACTTTTATAGTGTTTTTTCTATAGATACAAAAGTGAAGATATTTTTGGAGCAGTAGATTTTATTCTTCTTTTTATCATTTTCTTTTTGGAAATGGGGTAAAATTTCTTTCTTGGGGAATAAGCACTTTCTTTAATTTTATGCTTTGAAATAATTTCAAAGAAAGCATGTTTTTGAATAAAAGAGAGAAAAAAATTTGTAAAAATTAAAAATAAATGAATATATGAAAGAATCTTTCTGAAATTTTTCTTATGGGAATATGAAAATGAACCCCATAAATAGAGAAGAAATGAATAGATACGAAACAGTACTGAGAGAAGAATTTGAAAAAATTTCTTTAGACAAATCAAAAAGAGCTCTTGAAATCATTTTGTTTCCACCATTTTTCTATATAAAAAGTTTATCTCAACATTTTACGGGACTTATAGCGGTAGGATCGCAAGATGTTTCTTCTTATCAAAAAGGATCGTACACAGGAGAAATAAGTGCTTCGATGGCCTATGCTGAGGGGGCTTTATTTTCTTTGGTTGGACATAGCGAGAGAAGAGAATATCACAAAGAAAACAATAAAGATATTGCAAAAAAAATTCGTACTATTCTTGACGCAGGAATGTGTGCTGTTTTGTGCGTTGGAGAATCTCAAGAAGAACATAATACTCAAAAAACAGATGAAGTTATAGAAAAACAAGTAGAAGAAGGACTTTTTGGAGTAAAAGAAGATGAAGCCGACAGAGTCTTTCTCGTGTACGAACCTATATGGGCTGTTGGAAGTGATGAAACGCCAACTTCTTCGGAAATATCTTTTGCAAAAAAAATTATACAAGAGAGACTGTATAAACTTTTTGGGGAAAAGGGCGAAAAGATGAAAATTTTATATGGCGGATCTGTTCATAGTCGCAATCTCTTAGAAACGTGCATCGTTTCTGGTATGGACGGTGCTCTTGTGGGGAGGTCTTCTCTCGATCCCAAAGAGTTTTTAGAGATAGCTTCTCGGGCAAAAATTGTGTAGATAAGAATTGAGATGTGTTTGACGGAGAGGATTTTTTGGAGTATTCTAGAGAGGTCAAAGTATTTGGTAGATTTTAGTAGAAGACGATAATGTATTGCCTGAGCGGTTTTTGCGCGAGATACTTCCTCTTTATCTCTTGCAAACGAAATCAATTAAAAAGCGTTCCTTACGGGGTTCTTTGCAATTGGGCCGCGCGGGTAATACAATGCTGTTTTCCTTTTTATAGAAAGTAAAAGGAGCTTCTTGATTTTCCTTTTTTTTGTGGTACTATTATCATAAAGAATTTTATTTTATACAAAATTATGCAAGAAGAGGTTTTTTTTCGAGGAAAGACATCAAATCAAGACCCTGCTTATGGAGTCGGAAGTTTTCTGTTGGAGATTATAAAAGTATTTTTTCTTGCTTTTATTATTATTGTTCCTATAAGAATGTTTGTTTTTCAACCTTTTTTTGTTCAAGGATCAAGTATGGAACCAAATTTTCACGATGGAGAATATCTTCTTGTAAATGAGTGGGGGTATAAGCATACAGATGTAGGATTTTCTTCTCATTCTTTTTTTAGTGTAGAGCCGTTTAGGGATCTTAAAAGAGGAGATGTTGTTGTTTTTCGTTATCCTAAAAATCCTTCTATTTTTTATGTAAAACGTATAATCGCTCTTCCTGGTGAAAAAATTCTTTTTAAAGAGGGTCGTATTGAAATAATTGAAAAAGGAGGAACAAGAAGATTTTTTTTGGATGAGTCTTCATATCTTCCAGAAACAGCTCTTACAAAAAATTTAGAAGCAACATCACTTTCAGATGAAGAATATTTTGTTATGGGAGATAATCGATCGCATAGTAATGATTCTCGATCTTGGGGTCCTGTAAATAAATCTTTTGTGATAGGAAAGGTGGCACTTCGTATGTGGCCATTTGATAAAATAAGTAAAGTGAATTCTTTTGAATAATACAATAGAGTATGACGCCCAAACAGAATAAGAAAGAAAAAAGCGTTTCTTTGAAAAAGAGTATAAAATCTCAAGAACATTTTAAAAAGGAAAAAAAACTTTATCATTCACAAGAAAAAAAGAAAAGAAAGTATGGAGGAATGCGATCTGTTGAGGGGATAAGAGATATTCTCCCTGAGGAATATGCCTATTGGGTTCATATTTATAGAATATTAGACAAAGCTGTTCGAGAGTTCGGTTTTCGTCGGATGGAGCTTCCTCTTGTAGAGACTTCACATATTTATAAAAAATCAATTGGTGAAAAGACAGATTTTTTTGAAAAAGAAATGTATAAGTTTACCACAAGAGAAGGAGAAAATATTACCCTTCGCCCAGAAATAACAAGTGGACTTGTGCGTGCTTTTATAGAAAATGATATGAAAGCGTGGGCTAAGCCTATTAAACTTTTTTCTTGTGGATCTTTATTTCAATCAAGAATAGTGGAGAAAAAAAATTATCGAGAATATAAACAAGCTCACTTCGATGTATTTGGTGAACCAGATCCTATTTTGGATGCACAGCTTATACAAATGGCCAACCGTGTCCTTTCAGGTCTTGGGCTCAAAAATATTCGTTTTTTGGTAAATACCCTTGGATCTGATAGTGATCGAAGAGAGTACGCAAAGCTTCTCGCAGTTTTTTTTAAAGCCAAGAAGACACAGTTATGTTCAAAATGCCAAGTATTATTAAAGAGTCACCCATTACATATATTACGATGTAGAGAATTTTCTTGTGGAAATATTAGTGCTCAAGCACCTCACATCATAGATCATCTTTCACAAGAATCGCATGATCATTTTAAATATGTTTTAGAATACCTAGATGAATTAGAAGTTCCTTATGAATTAAACCCTTTCTTGATTCCAATTTTTGACTATTACAATGATACCGTTTTTGATATTATTTCTTTACGAGAAAAAGGGGGGGATAAGGAGAATACTTTTTTAGGCTCAGGAGGTCGCTTTGATTTTCTTACGAAAAAAATGGGAGGAGAAGATACTTCAGCTATGGGATTTGGACTTGACCTCGACACCATTGTTTCTGAAATGAAACGTCAAGAAACAAAGATATATACAGAACCAAAACCAAGAGTCTTCCTTGTTCAACTTGGAGAAATGGCGAAGAAAAAAAGTTTAAAACTTTTTGAATATCTGGAGAAGAACGGTATCCTTATGGCGGAAAGTTTTGGACGGGGAAGTTTGAAAGGACAATTACGACAATCAACAAAAATGGGTGCAGATCTTACCATTATTCTTGGACAAAAAGAAGTTATGGATGAAACCGTTATTGTTAAAAATATGCAAACAGGATCACAAGAGACAATGCCTCAGGATAAGGTTGTTGATTTTATTAAACATACTCTTAAAAAGAATGGAAAATGAAAGACTGTATTTTTTGTAAGATAGTACAAGGAGAAGTTCCTTCTCATAGAGTATGGGAAGATGATTTTTTTGTGGCATTTCTTTCTATTTTCCCCAATACCCCTGGTGTCACCGTAGTCATTCCGAAACAGCATATCTCAAGTTATGTTTTTGATGCAGAAGATACTATCATTATTCAACTCGTTCTTTCAGCAAAAAAAGTTGCAACAAAAATAGATAAAGCATTCGAAGACGTTGGGCGGACAGGGATGATTTTTGAGGGTTTTGGTGTAGACCATCTTCATGCAAAATTATTTCCTATGCATAAGACAGGAGATATGAAAGAATGGAGACCCCTTGAAAGTATTCGAAAAGAGTATTACACTGAATATCCAGGATTTCTTTCCTCACATGATGGACAAAGAGAAAAAGATGAAGTTCTGGAAAAAATAGCACAAAAGATACGAATGAGTTAGGTTTGATAGAAGATTATATATGAAAGATACTGGTAGCTATAAGAAAGGAGGTTTGTTTCTATGACCGAAGTAAAGCGAAAAGATCGTGAAACGATCGAGAGTCTTTTGCGACGATTTAGCCGTAAGGTGCAACAAAGTCGTATTCTTAAGATTGCAAGAAAAAAACAAGATCGCGAACAAGTCAAATCTAAGACGCAACGTCGAGAACGAGCATTATATAATATTCGTATTCGTAAAGAAATTGACAGAGCCAAGAAAATGGGACGTTTTGATGAAGAAGTTCTCCGAGAAATCAAAAAACGTATGGGAAATGATTAAAGAGAAAAACTATGACCATTCGAGAACAAATGAAAAAAGATCTTGTTGAAGCAATGCGTTCACATAACGATGAAGTTCGTGATGTTTTGCGTCTTGTAGGAGGTCTTATTCGTACTAAAGAAATAGATCTTCGTCTTGCTCCCAATAGTATGGAAACTGATGCTGTCATTGCACTTCTTCTCAGTCAGGTTAAACAAAGAAAAGAAAGTGCAAAGCAGTATCTGCAGGGAAATCGAGAAGATTTAGCACAAAAAGAAGAAAGAGAAATTACTATTCTTCAGCAATATCTTCCTGCTCAAATTTCCGATGAGGTGATAGAAGAAATTATTCTCAATGTTACGAAAAATTTTCCTGATGCTAATCCTTCCGATACGGGAAAAATTATGGGAATGGTTATGGCTGAAGCGAAAAAAAAAGGTATGGTTGACGGGAATAGTGTGCGAGAAAAAGTGAAAAAATTTCTCGAAAAAGTATGAAAAGACTTCGAGGACAACAAGGGGTAATTCTTGATATGCCCCAAGAAGGTCTTTGTGGTTTTGATTATCAATTTTTTCAAGATATTGCAGAAAAAACATTTGCGCTCTCTCGATATAGTCTCCCAAAAAACAGTACACTTTCTTTCTCGATAGAAGCTGTAAGCAAAAAAGAAATAGCACGATTAAATAAAAAGTATATAGGAAAAAATAGTCCCACCGATATTCTTTCTTTCCCTACTTTTTCCGAAGAAGTTTTAGCAAAAATAAATTTTTCTAAACCTATTTTTCTTGGAGAGATTATTATATGTCCAGATGTTATACGAGAAGATTCTCATAAAGATGGAGTTTCCTATGATCGAGAAATGACTTTCGTTTTTTCTCACGGGATACTCCATCTTTTGGGATATGAGCATAGTGAAGAGATGTTTGCTCTCCAAGATAAAGTGTGCGACAATGGAAAATAATACATTAGTAATAGATTTTGATTGGGTGTATGATACGAGTGTGGTATAAAAGTGTAAGACATGCTTTTTCTGGTTTGCAATACGCTTTTCGACACGAGAAAAATTTTAGAATTGAATGTTATATTGCTTTGGTGGGAGTATTTTTTATTGTTATTTTACCTTTAGATGTTTGGGAAAGAGTATTTCTTTTTGCGATGATTGGTTGGGTTTTGGTTGCAGAACTTGCAAATACGATTATTGAAAGAATCGTGGATATGCTCAAACCACGACTTCATCCATATGCAAGAATAATAAAAGATATTATGGCAGCGACTGTTCTTCTTTCTTCTTTGATTGCTCTTATTATAGGGAGTATTATTCTTTTTCCTCACATTATAACTATGTTTTTAAAATGAAAATTCAAAAATACAAAAAGTATGCGGAGAAATAAATATTTTTCAGCTATAGATCTTGGATCGACAAAGATTCGAGTAATGATAGCAGAAACACTTGCAGAAGAAGATAGAGTTCGTGTTATAGGGGTTGGAGAAGCACCTTCTTTCGGTATGCGTAAAGGTTCTATAGCTGATGGAGAGTCTCTTTCTAAATCTCTTATGATAGCTGTAGGTCAGGCAGAAACTATGGCAGGTGTTCAAATTCGTGAGGCCGTTGTAAGTCTTGGAGGTTTAAATATTCGTACGCAAAGAGGAAAAGGGGTAATAGCTGTTGGAAAGGTTGATGGAGAAGTTGTGCAGGAGGATGTTGAAAGAGCTCTTTCTGCTGTTGAAAAAACAGATATTCCTCTTAACTACGAAATTATTCATATTGTACCTCGATCATATCGACTCGATGACCAAATAGATATTGTAGACCCTATCGGTATGCAAGGAGTTCGTCTAGAAGTAGATGCTGTTGTTATTGTTGCTTTTTCTCCACAAATAAAACAAATACGATCTCTTTTGGTGACCTGTGGTATTGAGACTCGCCAATTCGTTTTTTCTCCTTTGGCAGCAGCAGAGGCTGTTTTGGATAGACAACAAAAAGAACTAGGTGTAGCTGTTGTTGATATTGGAGGAATGACAACAGGCCTTATTGTGTATGAAGAAGGAGAGTTACTTCATTGTACTTCTTTTGCTATAGGAGCATCACATATTACCAATGATATAGCTATAGGACTTCGCACATCCATCGATTTAGCTGAAAGAGTTAAAGTGGAATATGGAACAGCAAACCTTGATGCTATTGATAAAGATGAGGATATACGATTAAGCTCTCTCGATCCTTCGGAAGACGGAGATGTTTCGAGGTATCATGTAGGAGAGATTATAGAAGCTCGTCTTGAAGAAATTTTAGAAAAAGTATCTGACATTTTACGATCCATCGAAAAAGAACATCCCTTGCCTTCTGGACTTATTCTTGTGGGAGGAGGTGCTCATATGCCAGAAATTGTCGATATGACGAAAAATTTTCTTGCGCTCCCTGTTTCTCTTGGATATCCAAAATCACTCAGTGGTATTGTGGACAAAGTTGATGATCCTGGATATGCGGTTGTTGCTGGGTTGATTTATTGGCAAATTCACAATGATTTCGAGAGAGGGGGGGGAGGAAGAGAAAATCCTTTATCACCGATCTTTCGGCAAGTAAAGGAATGGTTTAAAATATTTATGCCCTAATGATCGCGTTTGACATTTTCGATTTCTTTGTGATACGCTAAGAGGAGCTGAAAAACACAAATACTTACCAAATTAATCACCCAAGCTTACGTTCCCATTTAGAAGGGGAAAAAAGGGAGGGTTTTCCGTATGGCAGAGGTAAAACCAGACATAGAAACATTTGCAAAGATAAAAGTTGTCGGAATCGGTGGTTCCGGTGGAAATGGTATTAATAGGATGGCGGATGCTAATATAAAAGGCGTTGAGTATGTCGCTATTAATACTGACGCACAAGCACTTCATCAATCACTCGCTTCAGAAAAAGTTCATATTGGTAAAAATCTTACCAAAGGACTTGGCGCTGGTATGAATCCAGAAGTTGGTCGACAGGCCGCAGAAGAAAATAGAGATGAAATACAAGATGTACTCAAAGGTGCTGATATGGTTTTTGTAACCTGTGGACTTGGCGGAGGCACAGGATCGGGTGCTTCTCCTATCGTTGCAGAAACTGCCAAGGAAATTGGCGCTTTGACGGTTGGAGTTGTCACAAAACCTTTCACGTTCGAAGGTGCTCAAAGAAGAGCTATAGCTATGGAAGCCTTGGAAAGTTTAAAAGATAGAGTAGATGCTCTTATCACTATTCCCAATGATAAACTTCTTTCTATTATTGATAAAAAAACAACACTCATCAATGCTTTTCGCATTGTCGATGATGTTCTTAGACAAGGTGTGCAAGGAATATCTGATTTAATTACAAAACCAGGTATTGTTAATGTAGACTTTGCTGATGTACGAGCTATTTTGGAAAATAGTGGTTCTGCTTTGATGGGAATTGGTATAGCAAGTGGAGAAAATCGAGCTGCTCAAGCCGCAAAAGCTGCTATAAATAGTCCTCTTCTAGAACTTTCTATCGATGGTGCCAAAGGAGTACTTTTCAATGTCACGGGAAGTTCTGATATGACTATGCTCGAAATAAATGAGGCTGCCAATATTATTACAGAAGCTATTGACCCTAATGCTAAAGTTATTTTCGGTGCTGTTATGGATGATCAAGTTCGAAAAGGAGAATTGCAAATCACTGTCGTTGCCACTGGATTTGATACGGATAGAATTAAAGATAGACGCTTTGGTTTTGTTCAAGCAGTAAATAATGCAAAACAAGAAGAGCTTGTAAAAGAAAAAGAAATCGTACCACAAAATACAACACCTACGATTCAAGAAAAAAATAAAGAAAAAGCTCCTGAGAAAATAATATACCCTCAAAAGCGAACGGCACCTATAGAATCAAAATTTATTACGGAAGAGAAAATTCAGAAACGACCAAGTTTTACAAAATCTTCTCTTGAAGAAGATGATGAAGAAGAAGATTTTGAAATTCCCGCTTTTATACGAAGAAAAATTAAAAAATAAAGAGATGTAAAAATGTTTAAAAATAAAAACAATCTTTAAAGATTGTTTTTATTTTTTTCTCTGTCTTTTCGACTGACGAGTCCTCGAGGAGTGGAGAAATCTCTCTGAATCTCCTTTCTTTTCCCCGCGTAGATGGGGATCTAGTCCGAATCCCTCCCCCTGAGAAAAAGGGGGATTGAGGGGGATTTTCTTCGTTTGAAATTCTAAAGAAAAATCAAGAAAATCCCTCCCCCTCGAAGACTCGGGTACTCCCTTTTGGCAAAGGGAGAGAATCCCTCTGTCTTTTCGACTGACGAGTCCTCGAGAAATGGAGAAAACTCTCCGAGTTTTCCTCTTCTTCCCCGCGTAGGCGGGGAACCAGTCTTAGCTTTTTCCTCACGTAGATGGAACCACTCCCTCTTCCTCCACCTTGGGAA
>JAGYLL010000009.1 GCA_018401135.1 Candidatus Moraniibacteriota bacterium
AAAACTTTTCAGAAAGAATAATATTCTCAGAAGAATATACATTTTCAAAAAAGAGAGTGTCTTCTATACATTCTGCCAAAATTTCAAGAGCCTCTGATGCAGTTTTTGTTTCCATAAGCCGAATACGAATTTCTTTAGATTTCGGAAATTCTTGAATATATGATTTAAAAAAACGCTTGAGTATTTCATAATTTTTTTCTGTTCCCCAAAAACGTGAAAAGGAAAAAATTAATTGGGCAAGTGCTTGTACTTTTTGTTCATAATGTTTTGGTGAAGAATTTTTCTCAAATACCCAAGGATTACCATACACCCCTCTTCCTATCATCACACCATCAGCACCTGTTTTTTCAGCACATATTTCTCCTTGCTCCCTACTTTCCACATCTCCATTTCCTATAAGAGAAATTCCGTATGATGAAGTTATCCTACCAGCTTTTTGAACTTCTTCCCATTGAGCAGGAACATCTGACATTTCTTTTCGTGTTCTTGCATGAAGCGTAATAGCATTGGGTTTTTCTTTACAAAGCGTTTCTATCCACTCTTGCGTTTGTATCTTATTATAGCCAATGCGTGTTTTTACCGAAACAGGAATATCTCCCGCTCCTTCTTTGGTCGCTTGGATAATAGCACGCGCTCTTTCGGGATCTTGTATAAGCGATGCACCAGCACCTTGTTTTTCCACTTTTTTATCTGGACATCCCATATTAATATCAATACCATCAAATCCTAGCTCAACAAGAAACTGAGCTACAGGAGTAAAATCTTTGGGATCCCCTCCAAATATCTGAGCAACGATAGGTCTTTGTTTTTCCGTGTAAAGCAAATCACGCATAAGATGCTTCCTTCCCTTTTCAGAAAGAAGACCCTTACACGAAACAAATTCTGTAAAAAAGACATCTGGTCGACCTTGTCTTGCGACGAATTCTCGAAAAACAATATCCGTCACCTCTGCCATAGGCGCAAGAACAAAAAAAGGCTTCGGGAGATGTTTCCAGAAATCGAGCACGCTTTTTTCGTGAGCTATTTCTTTAGACATTTTCTTTTTCTTTATAAAATACTATCAAAAGGAAGAGAAAGAAAGAAAGAAAGATAAGAGAGAATAAAAAGATATACATTCCCCAGCCAAGTTTCCCTCCATCAGAAAGAACGAAAAAAGTAAAAAGGAGAGAGAAAAATATTCCTTGTTTTTTACTTATCACTAAAAGATGTCTTTTCTCCTCCCTCTCTACAAATTGTCCTATAAGAATATATACGAGAGAGCTTCCTACTAAAGTCATAAAAAAAGGCAAGGGAGAAACGCGATTCGAAAATATTCCAGGCAAAATACTTTCAGCGAGAAAATAAAAAAAACTTATAGCAACAGTAAAAACAAGAAGTTCATTGCTTAATTTATACAGTATACGTATTATTTGATTTTGCTCTTTCATATATTTAATTACCTATTCCCATTCTTTGTCCTAGTCGATTTTTTATATCGAGTAAAAAAAGTTTCGTATGTTCCCAATTTTTTTTCATAGAAAGAGTTACTCCCATTTCTTTGAGAGAGGCTTCATTTTTCGGTACAAAAACAAACTCATATTCAAAACCAAATTCTTCCATAGAAAGGGGGAGGAAACAAGCGTATTTTTTCTTTCCTATCTGAGAAAGAGGGCAAATTTTTGTCTGGACATCGAAATTAACAAGAACCATTCCTATGCTTTGATATTGTTTTGATATATGATCCCCTACAATTTCTCGAAGTTTTCCCTCATCTACAAGATAAGAGGTGCCCATCTCTTTATCGGCAAAGATTGTTCCTTGCGGGTGAGGACTCCTCAAGGAAAAAAGTCCACTTATTTCATAAGGTGAAATTTCTTCTTCTGTCACAGAAAAAAGTGATTCCCAATCATAGCCTTTAGAAAGAAATGTTTGAGCTGTGTCTATTCCGCGAAGGAAGCCGTCTTCAACGATAAATACTCCGTCTTTGTAGCTAAGAAGAGCTCCGTTAGGAAAACCTTTTTTCTTTTGCTCTTCTCTGGGAATAATTTCTTGATCTTTAGGAAGGAATCGAGCATCTTCTTTGCGGTACGAAGCAAGGTAGGCACGTTCACTCACAAAAGGCTGAAGAGATTGATCCTCTACTTGATAATACGTTCCGTCTTCAGAAACAAAGAGACTTCCCTCAATCCATATCGTGTCTGATGACAAAGGAGAAACATTTCCATACAAAGAAAATTCTTCTTGAGTAATTTCAAGAAAATTTTTGGCATCAAAAGAAAAAGATGCTATGGTTTTCTCATCTATTTCATAAAGCATATCCTTTGAGACAATGAATAGTCTACCCTCATAACGAAGGAGGGATCCTTGTCGAAATCCCATTTTTTCTCCTTGAGGATATAGCATTGCTCTATAGGCTCTTGTGACCAAAAGATCTCCTTCCAACACATCATCCCCTTTTGTCTTTACTTCCCAACGCAAGGCATCGAAATCTCCTCGAGCTACCACATTAAATATCAATTTTTCATTTGGAAGAAGTTTTTCTCCAACATTTTCACCACTTTCCAATCGAGGTTGTATGATGGTATTATTTTTCCCATAGTATTGACTAAAATCAAAAAAATCATAGTGATCAGGGAAAACAATCTTTAAAAAAACAAAAATTCCAAAAATGAAAAATCCTCCATAGAGAAAAAAACGTCCTAAAACATACCATTTTTGGTATTTGGCTGAAATGACAATATCAGGAGTAAAATCAAACATATATACAGTATACCACAATCATATTCCTTGTTATACTACAAATATCTCTATAATAAAAATATCTTTATGAATATACTCGTAACAGGAGGAGCTGGATTTATAGGATCTCATACGGTAGTTGAGCTCATCGCCTATGGGCATACACCTATTATTGTCGATAATCTTTCCAACTCTCACGAAAATGTCATTATAAATATAGAAAAAATAGTAAACCAAAAAATACTTTTTTACAAACAAGACTGTCGGGATAAGCAAAAAATGGATACTCTTTTTTCAAACCATCAGCCTGATGGAGTTATTCATTTTGCAGCGTATAAATCTGTTTCTGAATCTGTCGATAAACCACTCCTCTATTGGGAAAATAATAGTAATTCTCTTCTCACTCTCCTTGAAATGACCGAGAAATACGAAACGCCTTTCTTTGTTTTTTCTTCTTCTGCTACTGTGTACGGAGATCCTGAGGAACTCCCTCTCAAAGAAACAGCTCCGAGAAAACCATCGACAAATGCCTATGGAGCGACCAAGCAAACGGGCGAGGATATGCTACAAACACTCTGTCTTACTCCTCATTCAAAAACAAAAGGTATCTCTCTTCGATATTTTAATCCTATAGGAGCACATCCAAGTGGTCTTCTTGGTGAGCTTCCATTAGGAGTCCCCCAAAATCTCGTTCCTTTTATCACCCAAACAGCCATAGGGTTGCGAGAAAAACTTACTGTTTTTGGTACTACCTACCCAACACCAGATGGAACCTGTCTTCGTGACTATATTCATGTTCTTGATCTTGCTCAGGCTCATATCTATGCACTCACTCATCTTACAAAAATTAATTCTCCTACGTATGATGTTTACAATATAGGAACAGGAAAGCCCTCTAGTGTTATGGAAATGATTCAAACCTTTGAGAAAATATCAGGGGTATCTCTCCCCTACGTCCTAGGACCAAAAAGGCAAGGAGATGTCGCGAGTTGTTATGCTGATGTCTCCAAAGCAAAAAAAGATCTTCTTTGGCAATCACATTTCTCTCTCCAACAAGCACTCATTGATGCGTGGAAATGGCAACAATCTCTCAAATAACACGGTTAGATATTTTTTTCCTCTGGAGTCTTTTTACTTTCTTTTCGAATCTCTATACTTGCTCGAATAACTGCCATTACGAGAAAGTAGTAGGCATAGACAGCAAATGCTTCTGCTTGTTCTTCTCTCTCAAAGACAAGAAGAATTGGTGTTGCAGAAAGAAAAAATAAAGCAGGAACTGCCAATACTCGACTAGAAAGTGGCCCCAATATTGACCAGAGAAATATCAGAAAAATAAAAATCTCGACAACATTCCATTCAAAGAAAGCTCCTACAAGAAAACCAAAAAAAAGTACCGTCATATCCCCTCGCCTCTCCTTCCAAAGAGAAAGGAACCACTTCTCGACAGTATCTTCTCCACCAAACACACTTTCTTGATTTTTACTTTTCATAAAGTTTCTTTTTCATATATAATCCTATTTTTCCTAGTATACTACATAATACTGCTATTCCCGTTATATACAAACTTACAACAAAAAATTTCATCGGTACGAAAACAATTTCTACCTTTGCTTTACCAGAAAATTTTGGCAATTCCCAACCATTTAATAACCCCAAAGAACGAATATGGGTAATTGTTTCTCTTGATTCATTTTCTTGTATAAATTTTGCCTCCCAAAAAGGATGAAAAGGTCGAGCAAAAATCAAATCTTTTCCTGAGTACGTTTCGTCAACAAAAAGCATATACTTTCCAAAACTTTTTGTATAGGGAATTTCTGTACTATACTTTTTTTTCATTTCTTCTTGTAAAGCAAGTATACGAGAAGGGTTTTCTACAAGAGCAAAAGATTTTTCTGACACAAAAAACAAAGGGAAGACAAAATCATCTGCTATGCGATAAAGAGTAAATGTTTTTGTTTCTAAAATATTTTCCAAAACTTTTTTCGAAACAAGAAACTCTTCTTTTTCGCTATCTGCATTTGAGCTCTTTTTGTTCCAAAGAATATATCGTGTCTGTGACACACCAAGAAGGCTAGTTATCCATTGAGGATTTTCAGTTGATTGAGAAAATGTTTTTGTATGAGACCATTTTTCAAAATACGGATCATGAGAAGAAATAATTTCTCTTTGAAGAAGAGCAGGAAGAATGTTTTTTTCAAAAGAACTTTCCTCTTCCCTATAAGGAAATATTGCCATCGAGCCATCTGTATCGTTTAAAAATTCTTTGTTATATCTCCATAAAGACACATAATCTTCTTCTAAAATAACAATGCTTTGTCTCTCTTCTTTTTCGTTATTCTCATACAAAGAGAAAAAAAACGGAGAAGCTGAAAGAGATAAAATAATCGCACTTACTGCAAATGTTTTTCGAGAAATGTGTTCGAATTGAGAAACAAGAAGTCCCAAAAAAATACCAAGAAAAGGGAGAAAAAGAGAAAATATCTCCCCTGTAAGAAAAATATTTTTTTCAGGAAATATAAATACTTTCTGATAAAGGAACCCTCCTATTCCAGAGAGTCCTGTATACAAAAGACTTAAGCAAAGAAAAAGAGTAAGAAATATCCAGAAAATACGTTTTTCCCTTTGTCTTTTTTGCACAATCCATCCAAAGAAAATCCACACCAAAGGCAAAAAAGAAATGAGTATAAAAAATACTCCAAAAAAAGAAATCCCCTCAAAAAACGAGAAATGTGTTTCTATCAAACGAAAAGCATTTATTAATGAAGAAGAAATTTCTTGTGCATTCTCTAAAACAACTCCTTGATTTCCTCCTGAGTTTGGAAGCAAAACTCCCTCTCCATAAAAAAATCGAATACAAAGAGACCATAGTGTATAGGCGTTTACCAAGAGAACCCCCAACCAGAGAGAGAGGAGTTTTAATACAAATTTCCAAGAATATTTTCTTGAAGAAAAAATCCATAGCACGCCTGTATAGAGACAAAAAAAGACCCCGATAACTACTGCTACCAAAGGAAATATAAAAGCTGTTCCAGCAATAAAGAAAAAAAGAAGGAAAAATAAAGCTCTTTCTAGAGTTGGTTTTTGAAAAAATCTCCAATACCCTCCCACGAGAAAAGGAAAGATGCTATACAAAAGTCCCAAAGGAGAAAAAAGTTTTCCTGATATGAAAAGCATACCAACAAAGATATTGAAGGCATAAAGAAAAGAAAAGGCAAAAAGAACAAAGGGTGATGCGAGAGGGGAAAATTTTCGTGCTAACCACCAAAAAGAACCATATGAGAGAAGAAAAAAGAAGGTAAGATAAAGAGAAAGTGTTATACTATGATTCAAAGATAGACTATCTGTAAGCCAAAAAAAACCATACCAAAGAAATCCCCTCCCTTCCGTTTCAAAAAGAGAAGAGGTAAAAAATTCTTTTCCAAAAATTGGAGTATATATATCTCCAGAAAGAATAAAAGACTTTGCGGGAAAATTTTGTACAAAAGAAAAGAGTACAAGAAAACTCAATCCCAAAAAAAACCAAAAAAAATATTTTTTATACAAATCTTTCATCATAATCATTAAAGAGAATATTCTTTTATTCTTTCAAGATTTTTGCTTTGATATATAGCGTATCTAATCCGAACTTTCTTTTAGAATCTTCTTTTCCAGCATAACGAACACGAACAAAAAAAGATGTTTGATCTTTTTTCTTTGTTTCAAATCGCAAAGAAAAGTTTTGAGGTTCATCTTCCATTTGTGTAAAAGGTATCTCCATCCATTCTTTTTGATCAAAAGAATATTCCATAGCTATTTGTTTTTTATAGTTTCCAAATTGTTGAGCTCGAAAAAGTATTTCTGCAAAAGGAGTGAGTGTATCAATAGTATAAACAAAATACTCTCCTACTTTTGCATCTCCCAAAACACGAGCATCTTTTTTTGAAAAAGAAATATTTTCAGACATATCCGTGATATTAAGGAAATCAGCAACCATTCCTTCTGTTTTATATGTATATTGAAGATATGGTCCCATATCTTCAATAAGCGATCCCAATAAAAGCTTATTTTTTTCATCACCTTCATCAAAAGATGGTTGCGCCTCTACCAACAAAAAACCTGCTTGATCCATTTCTTCATAAACAAGTGGACTAAAATCGAGATTTCCTTTTTTATTCGCATCTCTATAACGAATACCTATCATATATTCTTTTTTTGAATCTATTTTTACTGGGAAATCAAGCTTTACGCTCCCTGATTTTTCCATTTCTTTTTCTACATCTGATTCAGAAAAAGATCGTGAATAAAGAACGTTTTTTTCTACAATAGCACTCTCTTTGGAATATTCTCTAAGCTCTATGACATATTTTGCATTCGACTCTGAACGAGAACGTTTTGCCGAAAAAGAAACCGTGAGTATCTTGTCCCCAGGAGGAGTTAGTATCCCCCACAAAGAAAAAGCGTCTCGATCAGAAAAAAATATTCTTTTCTGATCCTCAGAAGAAACTTCTGCAACCAATGCTTTTTTGAAAGATGCTTGGCGCATTACGCTCGGTTGCAATGTCTGTGCTTCTTGTTGACTAGTAATTTTCAATCGAGTGATACGCATATCAGAAAGAATAACCCTCCCCCCTCTCCAGCGATCTTTTTCTTCTTCTCCCTCTTTACGAAAGATAATATCTTTATACACATCATCAGTTTGGAAAATAAACTCTGTAAAGAAAGCCTCTTGACCTTTTTTGAGAAAAATTTCTCCTATTTGTTTTTCTTGTCCCCAATTAGAGAGAGCAAAAACAAAAATCTTCTCATCAGCATCAAGCGACTGAGCTCGAAAAGCGATCCTGTACCAATCGTTTTCCATAGAATCAAAAACGTTTTTATAGAGTTTTTCTGGCTTATTTCCCTCTAAATCTGGAACGATTTCATCCAAAGAAAGATTGGAAACTTCTTTTTTTGTATCAGAAGAAAGCTCTTCTACAGGAGAAACAACAAGGTTATACCAAAAGACAATACCGAAAATAATAATAATACCGAGATATTTTCGGGTGGACGAAAAGAAAGAAAAAACGCTTTCTTTCTTTGAAAAAACAAGTTCTTTGAGCATTTGAAAAATTTTCATAGAGTTTATTTGATTTTTACTATACAACAAAAATATAAAACATACCAATGCCTCTTTATGCTTTTTGTCTTTTTCTCCAGAAAAAAGTACAAAGCAGAAAAAATATATATCCCAGACAAAGTGCAAAAATAAACCCAGAAAGAAGTAATCCCAAATAAAGATAGGCTTGTGGACGAAAAAAAATCGTTATTTCAGAAAAAGATTCTTCCTCCATAAGATTCTTAGGAAGTTTAAAAGAATTCAAACCGGCGACATTTTCATAGTGAAAAGCATCGTCAAGAAAATATGATGTATCAAAGAGAGCTCTCCACCAAGAAAAATCTCCCTTATGCACTTTCCAACCAGGATGATACTTTTCTGCAAAATGTATATAGAACATATCTTCATCTTTTGTCAAAAAATATTCACGCGGTATTACTACACGGTATTCAGAAGGAGAAAGAAAAGAAAATGACACCGCCTCAAAAGAAATATGTTCGTATAAATTTTCTTCTTCAAATGTTATATATATATGTGGACGACTTCCACTATTTCTATAAACAACCAAATCTTTCGTACCAATATCAATCCGTTCCAAATACGAAAAAGAATCTAATAAACGAATAAAAACATCTCTCTTTCCAAAATCTTTGAAAAAATCATCAGCATTTTGAGGATCATCACGAGGAACAACTACATAACCAATAGCCGAAATATCGAGAAGTGTATCAGAAAAATTTTGCTCCAAAGGACTAAGCCACTTCCTCTCATCTTTATCAGGATGCCCTCCCATTTTCGGCAAAGAAAACGTATCCCATGGTCCACGAACAAGGTCTACAAGACTTACTTTAGGGTGCCTATTTGTATATGTCATCCATTTAGAAGGCACAGGAACAGAAAGAACACGAAAATAGTTCTCTTGTTGGCCTATGAAATCACGATAAAGGAGATAGTCTTCAGATATTTCCCGTGCAACAAACATTGTTTCAATCTTCCCTGTAAGCAAAGAATTGGCATTCCATAGACAAAGAAAAACAATGCCAGTAATTGCTCCGTATCGAAACCACACATTGTTTTTCCAAAAAAATCTCATTACCCCGATATTATTTTTTTATTCTTCTCTCTATATACATAGAAAACTTTCTCTAGTATCCCACCAAACAAAGGTAAAATCAATTATTGTAACGATTTTTCTTTTGTGTTCCATTGCAAAACTCCTCAAAAGGACGCACAATAGCATTATGAATACACATTCCAAACTTTTTGTCGATGTTGCTATTATAGCAAAAGCCCTTCCTCGAAAGAAAAATATCTATACCTATATAGGTGATACTTCTTTTTCTGTGGGTGATTTAGTAGAAATTCCTTTTGGCAAAAAGACGACTCAAGGCATTATTCTTTCTTTTCACAAGACCGCTCTTGCAAAATATGCTTATAAAAAAATCTCTCGAACACTACAATCTCCCGCAATAACCCCCCCTCAACACCAACTCGCGCTTTTTCTTTCTCGAGAATACATAACCCCATTTGGAAGTGTTGCTCGCCTCTTTTTTTTCCCCAAAAAACCAAAAAAAGAAATACCTCCCCCCCCTCCATCTCACGAAGTCATACTCAAACAAGAAGTACCCAAAAAACTTTCAAAAGAATGCAAGGAAATACTCACCTATCTAGAAGACCAACGAAATATTTTTCTCAAAGAACCCTCAGGAGAATATCGTTTACAAAAAGTCCTTGCTCTTGCCAAAGAAAAAACGAAAAATGGCTCCCAAGCACTCATAATTTTTCCTGATAAAAATACTCTTTTTTGGGCATATGAGAAAGCACGTTCTTTTTGGAAAGATGATTCTCTCTCTCTCCTCTATGGAGGACTTTCTCCTTCACAAAAATACAGAGACTGGAAAAAAATATCATCTGGTTGCTCTCTTATTTTAGGTACGAAAAGTGCTCTTTTTGCTCCCTACAAAAACCTTAGTCTTATCATTATCGAAGATGAACATCGATCTGGACATAAACAACGCGAAGTAGCTCCTCGCTACGATACACGCCGTGTTGTTTTGGAACTAGCAAAAATTCATCAATGTCATGTCATTATGACAAGTGCCACTCCGAGTATTGAATATACTCATCACGCAAAAACAGCTTCATGGAAAATACTCTCTCCAAAAAAAACTCTTCAAAAAAAACAAGCACCTCTTATCGTTAATATGAAACTTGAAGTATACAAAAATAAAAGAAAATACGCTTTCAAGACAAATCGACTTATTTTCTCTGACCTTCTTTTGGAAACAATACGACAAACGATCAAAAATAAAGATCCATTTTTTCTTTTTGTCTCTCGCAAGGGAATGCATACCTTGAGTTTTTGTTCTGATTGCAAAAAAATGCTTCTTTGTCCACAGTGCAAACACATTCTTTCTGAACAAAACAATGAAACCTATGCTTGTTTGTCTTGTGGATTTATCTCCAAAACATTTATGGAATGCCCCCATTGTCATAGTATGCATTTCACTCACAAAAATACGGGTACTCAAGCTATAGAAAAAACACTCAAGACTCTTTTTCCTTCTACTCGAATTATGCGAGTTGACGCAGACAATCTAGAATCAAAAATAAAGAAGAAGGAAGCTTTTCAAGAAAAAATCCAAAAAGCCGATATATTAATAGGAACACCGACCCTTGCTTACCTACCATCCTTGCGAAAACCTGGAGGAATTGGTATTATCGAAGCAGAAAGTTTTTTACAATGGTCTGAATACCTTGCCGAAGAACAAGCGTTCCAATTTTTTACCCATGTAGCAAACTTTTCCCATTTGGACGAAGAAAAAACTCTTCCTTTCATTATACAAACATACAATGAAAATCATAGAGTTATTCGCGCTCTTTCTCACCACAAAGAAGAAGTCCTTTGTACAAAAGAAATTCGAGAAGAAAGAAAAGACCTCTTTTACCCTCCTTTTTCAAGAATGATTCTCCTTTCAAGTTCCCATAAAACACCAAAAAGAGCAATGAAAGAATCTGAAGAAATATATACCCTTTTGAAAAAATCCCTCCCCTCAAACACTCGCATTTCTCCACCTTTCTCCCCTATGCGAAAGAAAAAGGGCGATCTCTCTCAAAAAAATATCGTCATAAAAATACCAAAAAAATGGAAGAGTCCTCTTGATGCCAAAGTATATGAAACTCTTCTTTTGCTCCCCCCTCATTGGATTATAGACATAGATCCCAAAGAAATACTCTAATTAAGAAAGAATAATTCTTATGTTTAGCAAAAAAACCCTCCCTCTCTCTCTCTACCCTGATCCCATTCTCAAAACTCCTGGGGAAACTCTTGTCCGAGAACAACTTGCTTCGATGAGAGAATTAAAAGATGCTATGACGAGAACTATGTACAAAGAACGTGGTGTTGGACTCGCTGCTCAACAAATAGGAATGGCTATCCGTATATGCGTTATCGATGTAGATGGAAAATTACACACACTTATTAATCCTCAAATACTTTCTCTTTCAAAAAATACCTATACTGATGAAGAAGGATGTTTGAGTATACCAAAAAAGTTTTTTCCTATAGAAAGACATTGGAAAGTTACCGTGCAGTATATGGACGAATATGGTAACGAAAGAAAAATGACGGCCTCTGGACTTCTTGCTCGTGCTATACAACATGAACTTGATCATCTCAATGGAATCGTTATCCTTGATCGCTACCATGAACACAATCAAACATAATACCACACAAATTCCTCGAATAGCTTTTTTTGGAACCCCAGAATTTTCTGCGGTCATTCTTCGCACACTCATCGAAAACAATTTCACACCTTCTCTCGTAATTACCAAACCTGATGCTGTCGTGGGAAGAAAAAAATTACTCACACCAAGTCCAGTAAAAATCATTGCTCAAGAAAATAGCCTCTCCCTTCTTCAGCCAAATAAGCTTGATGAATCTTTTTTTGAAATTTTCGCAACTCATTCTATCGATCTTGCCATTGTTGTGGCCTACGGAAAAATATTTCCCCAAAAACTTCTTTCTCTCCCCCTTTACGGATGTCTCAATATTCATGCCTCCCTCCTCCCTCTCTACAGAGGAGCTTCTCCCATACAAAGTGCCATTCTCTATGGAGAAAACCAAACAGGTATCACGCTTATGCAGATGGAAAAAGGGCTCGATTCTGGTCCAATTATAATGAAAAAATCTTTGCCAATAGCATACAATGACACAACACTTACCCTCACTCCAAAACTTGCACACCTTGGAGGAGAAATCCTTCTTTCTTTTCTTTCTTCTTGGGATAGAAAACCTCTTATATCCAAACGACAAAAACATACGGACGCTTCCTTTTGTACTTGTATTCATAAACAAGATGGAAATATTGATTGGAGTCAATCCGCTGAAATAATATATAATACCTATAGAGCCTTCACTCCTTGGCCTGGCGTTTTTTCTTTTTTTCGCCACAAAGAAAAATCTCTTCGTATACGTTTACTTGAAATGACACTTTCTCAAGAATATGACACTAAAATTCCAGCAGGAACACTCCTTTATGATAAAAAATGTATGAAAATACGAGCAGGAGATGGTCGATGTATTTATATACAAAAACTTCAAGTAGAAGGAAAACAGCCAACAACGCCAGAAGATTTCTTTCGAGGCTATCCCGAAGCACAAAATTCTCTTTTACATTAAAAATATTCTATGAATACAACAACAAACAAAAAAAATGTTTACGCCGTACTTATCGGCGTCATTCTTATAGTTATTACACTTTTTTTCTCTTTAGGAATGTCTTTTTTTCAAAAAAAAGAAATCCAATCCTTTCTTCCAAAAGAAGAGGATATTTCTTTTTCAGAGGCATCTTTTGTATCCAACCAAGAGTTGCAAAAAATGATATCTTCTGATAACCCCCTTCTTATTGATATTCGACTTCCCTCTGATTTTTATTCTTCACATAATATCAATTCGATTAATATAGAAAATCAATATGTCATAGAAACACTCAAACCGATGCTTGAAAAAGAAAATTCGCCTTCCTTGATAATTTTTATTGGATACGAGGATCAAACGACCCTTACTATGCAAGTAAGAAATGCAATAGCTCCTCTTTTTTCAAATAAAACATTTTTTGTTCTCTCGGGAGGGTTTTCCCTATGGAAATCAGAAGGTTATCCCGTTATAAACGCCGGGGATCCAACGGAACCCTCCGATCAAGCAAAAATAGAATACATTTCTCCATTAGATGCAATTACTCTTATCAAAACAGATGGAGATGCCATCATTCTTGATGTTCGAGAGACTACATTGTACGCAAGAGATTATATTGATATTTCTAAAAATATTCCTCTAGCTCAATTAGAAAACAAAAAAGATGATCTCTCAAGAGGTTCGCTCATTCTTACCTATGGAAACGATGCATTAGAAAGTTTTCAGGCAGGTGTTCGACTCTTTGATCTAGGATTTTTTCAAGTTCTTACTGTTAATGGAGGCTACAAAGATCTTATACAACCACCGCCTCCCAAAGAAGACCCTCAGCCTGACACCAATTCTGATTCCAAAACTAACCCCACTGACACGAATCCTTCTCCCTAAATTACCTACATAAAAACCAATCGATTAACAATTGGTTTTTATGACACTTTTTTTGTAGAGTTTCTATTCAAGAACAGCGACAATATCTTCCGCTTTCACGATAAGATACTCCTTTGATTCAATTTCTACTTCTGTTCCGCTATAGCGATTATAAATAACTTTCTGTCCCTTCTTTACCTCTATTTTTTTACTTTCACCTATAGCAATAACTTTTCCCTGCTGAGGCTTTTCTTTAGAAGCTGTTTCGGGAAGATAGATACCAGATCCCGTTTTCTTCTCTTGTTTTTCAGGCTCAATAAGAACATTCTCTCCCAACGGTCGCACTTTGATAGTTTTCATATTCTTTTCTACTAATAATTATATCCTTAGTATAGAATAATTAGCAATCAAACGTCAAGAGTGCTAAACCACAACGCTTATGGTAACTGCCAACCACATTTTGGACAAACAAATTTCATCCGAAACCATGGGTTCTCTTTTGAATCATCTACACGAACTTTGATAAGCATTTTTTCTCCACATTCCATACATTGAAAATGACTATTTATGCGAAGTTGCTGTGCCATTCTTTGTGCGTCTAAAGCATAAGGATCAAATTGTAAAGCATATTCAGCTCCTTTAGCAAAAAGATTCGAAACAATAGTTACTACCTCACGAGGAGTGGTAGTGTCTCTTACAATAAATTCTCTTACGCCAAGAAGTTCAGCTCGTTTTTTATCTTCCTCTCTTCCGAGGTGAGAAGAAATAACTATAGGAATAGATGCTGTATTCGTATGTTTTTTTAATGTTTCTATGAGAGTAAATCCATCCATTCGAGGCATAACGATACCTGTAAATATAGCATCTGGTAGTTTTTGCGTTGCAATATCAAGACCCTCTATTCCATCACGAGCTTCGTAAATAGTAAAATCAGCACCACGAAAAACATCTGCGTACATATCTCGAGTAAAATCATCATCATCAATGATGAGTAAACTCTTTTTTATTTCATCGCTCATAACAAATAATATTACTTATAAAGTATTTAGAGTATATCACCATTTTCTATAAAGACAAAATTTATAAACCAAGTTCGCGAAGATGCTTTGCAAGACGTTTTTGTTCAGAAGAAAGTCGTGATGGTATATCTATAACAATCTTTACTAAATGATGTCCACGAGAGCGACCCTGTATATCTGGCATTCCTTTTTGTTTTATACGAAATATTTCACCAGATTTCGTACCTGCAGGAATTTTCATTTTTACAAAACCCTCAACCGTTTCGACTTGTATCGAATCGCCCAGAAGTGCTTGAGAAAGAGTAATGCTTTCCTGACTTATAATATCAAGTCCTTGTCTTGTAAATCGTTTATCTGGACGAATATGAACCGTCACATAAAGATTTCCAGCTGAAGCTCCACCGTCTCCCATATCTCCTTTCCCCGAGAGAGAAATTGTTTGACCATTATCAATTCCCGCTGGAATAGTAAGAGAAATTTCTTCTTTTGTACGAATTCTTCCATCTCCACCACAGTGAGAACATTTTTTCTCGTATTTCTTACCCTTTCCTTTACAGGAATCACAAACAGCAATTTGCTCAACCGTACCAAGAATAGTCCGGACTCTTTGACGAACCTTTCCAGATCCCCCACAAGTTGAACAGGTTATTTCTTTTGACCCTTTTTCTCCTCCAGAACCAAAACATACATCACACAAAACTCGTCTTTCAACAAAAACTTTTGTAGGAAACTCTTTTGTAGTATCAGTAAAATTCATCTCAATATCAATTTGAATATCTCGACCTCGATCTTCACGAGATCCCGAAAATCCTCCGCCAAAGAAATCTCCAAACATATCTTCAAATCCACCAAAACCACCACCTGCCTGACGCGCTCCTGAAAAACCTCCAAAATCAAAACCGCTGAAATCAAAACCTCCTGCTCCTTGAGCACCAGAAGATCCTTCAAAAGTGCTTCCGAAACGATCATATTGAGCTCGTTTTTCTGGATTTGAAAGCACTTGATACGCAGAATTTATTTTTTTAAATTTTTCTGCGTCTCCTGTGCTTTTATCAGGATGATAGGAATGAGCAAGTTTTCTATATGCACGTTTAATTTCTTCTTGAGAAGCGTCTTTGGAAACGCCCAAAATATCATAATATTCTTGAGATGCCATACTACAAATAGTTTACAAAACAATCTTTTTTTATAATATCACAATTTCACAAATTGGCAATCACCTCCATAGAGTGCTAAAAAGGCCTCTCGTGGTTCACGACAGGCCCCTCTTCTTATTCTTATTTACCCCCTATTTTTTCTTTTTTCTTCATAAGATTTAAAAAGGTGTCCGCCTTCTTCAATAGCAGACCCTCTCAAGTTAAAAAAACAATGCTCCTTGCAGTAAATATCTTCTAAAGGACTTACACAAAAGCCCTCTGGATTTTTTTTCGGTTTGTATCCCGAAACAACCTTGGGACAATAAAACTTACCATGCTCAAGCTCATGTGCTTGTCGTGCATAGAAATGTTCGAGTACCAATATCTTTTCTTCTGTCATCTTTACCCCTTCTTTTGTTTAAGTGTGCCTTTTGGCACGGGATCGTAGCCTCCTGGATTGAATGGGTGACATCGGGATATACGCCCCAATCCCATCCAAACTCCTCGCATTACACCAAATCGCTCTATAGCAATATACATATAACGGGAACAGCTTGGATAGAATCGGCACACTTTTAGTCCCAATATTTTTCCCAAAAAACTATGGTCCAAAGAAAAGCTTTTTTGATAAAGAACTATAAGGAAAAGAAGTATCCTTTTTAATATATTCATAAAAATACAACCAATCTATTATACTAAAATAAAACCATTTTGTCAATAGCTGTTTGTTTTAACTATTCCCTTTAGATGAATGTCTCCGAAGTAATCCATTACCGTTTTTGTTTTTACCGCCATTATAACGGATTAGAGTCTTTACATATTCTTGACCCAACTTTCCACATAATACACCATCCTCTGTTTACTTATATTTTTAAATGAGGTTTCTTATGTTTTATATATAAGCGTTACAATTAACTATGAGCCTACAGATTTTCTAAAAAAAGAGGACTTCTCTATTACAAGCAGTCCCCGATACTTTCAATTCTATCTACGCCCCTTGTCTATTTTTTGCAGATTCATATGAAGATCTGCTTTGTGAACAAGGCTCTTTATATCAAGATCCTCCGTTTTGTCTATAGCTATCCCTAGGGTATAACTAACACCATAAAGGTGTATTTCCGGTAGCAGTTTTTCAGAAAGTCGCCTTGTAAATACTTCTACTGCATTTTTATCGATATGAAACATAATGACGATAAATTCATCGCCATGAGGATGTACAACAGCATCCCCTTCACGAACGCATTGTTTCAATATCTCAGCAACAATACGAAGAACTTCATCTCCCACATAATGTCCTCTTATATCATTGAGATTTTTGAAACCGTCCATATCAATAAATATAACAGCTGTTTCATTTCCCCTTCGAAAACGTCGCTCTAAAAATTTCTTCCGTCCAAATTTTCGAGGATCTATGATATTAGGAAGTCCTGTTACAAGATTTTTCCCCACCTTTGCTTCGAGAACTCGTATTCTCCAAAATAAAACACCAAGAGAAAAACCCCAAACAAAAAAAGAGGCCGTAAAAACTGCATAGTCAAAACACATTTCTGAATCTCCTGAATAAAAAGAACTGATTCCTTATATAACATAAAAACATAGAATAAGCAAGTCTTTATATGCTATGCATAATTTAGCACTATTTTTTGTTTATTATATTTAAAAAAGCTTCGAAGTCATCATCTTCATTTATTCTATTTACTCTCTCAAAACCACAAGAAATACATTTATGCACTACAAGAGAATCATTTTCTTTGTATTCCACCCGTATAGGTTCCATAGAGCCTTTACAAAGAGCTTTTCGATCTCCAGGATACACATCAACATGTTTACTCCACAAACACTTGGGACAATGGTTAGTATATCCATTCCCTTTCGTGAAAAATCCACACTTTTCACATACAAAATCTTCTTTTTTTCTTTGAAAGCTTATACTCATATATATCATTGAGAAATATTTTCATCTCTAATCTCTGCTCTTTTACAATTATTCGTTTTTCTTTTTTTATATTCTATAAATAGGCACTTTCTCTGAAAAAATCCTGATTTTTATTTTTCTTAATCTTTACATAAACTAAAATTATACTAAAAATACTTTATTTTTTTCCATTAATACTAATATAGAATGAACAATAAGCAAAAACAATACCTATATTTAACAAAAATCTCTAAATCTCTACGCCGTAGGATCGGAGTTCTCGAAGGCATTTTTTTACGGGAGCGAAAGATTGCCTATGTTCTGCTATAGGTCCAAAACGTCGAAGTGCTTCCATATGCTCTTTGGTGCCGTATCCTTTGTGATGGGCAAATCCATAATTTGGAAATGTTTTGTCCAGAAGTATCATTTCTCTATCACGCAAAACTTTTGCTACGATAGAAGCACAGGCAATGCTTTTTACTTTTTTGTCCCCCCCGATGATAGCTTTTTGCTCTATACTTATCTGAGGAATTTCTTTGTCTCCATCAATAAGAAACATAACCTTTTCTTGTTTGGATTTTGTCCCATAGGATGAAACTCGTTTCCACTCAGAAATAGCAGTCTTCATCGCCAAAAAGGTCGCTTGAAGTATATTAATTCTATCGATGGTTTCGGCTGAAACTCGACCGATACCTATGAAAAAATGTTCTTCCAAGAAAAGAAAAAGGCTTTCTCTCTTTGTATGAGAAAGCTGTTTGGAATCTCGAAGAGACTGCCAGAATTCTCGATTCTTTGCATCAAAAACACATTGTTTTGTCTTGAGAGAAAGAGCGCAAACAACGACAGGACCTGCAAGAGGACCTCTCCCCACTTCGTCTATACCGACAATAGAAGAAAAACCTTTTCGAAGGTATTCTTTTTCTTCATCCCATGTACTTATTTTCGAGAGTATGTGCATATACGCTATACTGTAGCATATTGTACCAAAAGAGAGTATGCTATTATAGATATACTTTAAAGAAATCCCTTTTCTACGCAATATATGTCACGATTTGTCCATCTTCATACTCACTCGCACTATTCCCTCCTTGATGGTCTTGGGAAAATAGATGAGCTCCTTGATCGAGCCAAAGAATTAGGAATGAATGCTATGGCACTTACCGACTATGGCAATCTTTATGGTGCGGTAGAATGGTGTGTTACTGCCAAAGATCGTGGCATAAAGCCGATCATTGGATGTGAAATGTATGTGACAAAAGATATGAGAAGTCAGGGAAATGGTCCTGATGACAAGAGACGCTATCACATTACCCTTCTTGTTGAAAATCAAACGGGGTACAAAAACCTTCTCAAGCTCGTAACCCTTTCGTATTTGGAAGGATTTAATGATAAGCCACGTATAGACAAAGAAACACTTGCTCTCTATCACGAAGGACTTATCGCTCTTTCTGGTTGTCATGAAGGTGAGGTTCCAAGTATGGCCAAAACAGGAAATGTAAAAAAAACGAAAAAGATAGCGCTCGAATATCAAGCTATTTTTGGAAAAGATAATTTCTTTCTTGAGATTCAAGACCATCCACAATCAAAGGATCAAAAGATCATAAATGAAACACTTATAACTCTCTCCAAAGAAAATGATTTCCCTCTCGTTGCCACAGCAGACATTCACTACATATATCCACAAGACGCTCCTGTTCAAGATATTCTTCTTTGTATACAAACAAACAGAAAAGTATACGAAAAAGATCGTATGAATTATATGGACTATGATCTTTCTCTGCGTTCTCCAGAAGATATGGAGAGAATATTTGCCCATATTCCTGAAGCTATCGAGAATACGGCAAAAATTGCTGATCGATGTAATTTTCAAATAAAACTTGGGGAGACAGAACTTCCTACCTATCCCCTTCCCGATGGAGAAACGCCTGATTCTTATCTTCGCCAACTCACCCTCGAAGGACTTAGTCGTCATTACAAAGATGATGAAATCACACAAGAGCACCGAGAGCGAATGGAATACGAACTCGATATTATACAAAAGACGGGGTATAGTGCATACTTTCTTATCGTGCAAGATTTTATCAACTGGGCAAAAAGACAAGGTATCGTGGTTGGTCCTGGAAGAGGATCGGCTGCGGGAAGCTTTGTCTCCTATCTCGTGGGAATTACCAATATTGATCCTATAAAGTATCATCTTCTTTTTGAACGATTTCTTAATCCCGAGCGTGTCTCTATGCCTGATGTAGACATTGACTTTGCCGATGATCGTCGTGATGATGTTTTGGATTATTGTCGCCAAAAGTATGGCAAAGATCACGTTGCTCATATCATCACCTTTGGAACTATGGCCGCACGAGCCGCTATTCGTGATGCAGGAAGAGCGCTTGGTCTCCCCTATGATTTTTGCGATAAAACTGCCAAGCTGATCCCTATGTTTTCTACTATCAGTCAAACACTTGAGAATGTTCCTGATTTTAAACTTCTCTATGATAAAAATGCTGAAGCCAAAAAGCTCATAGCCAGTGCCAAGCGTTTAGAGGGTGTGTGTCGCCATGCTTCTGTCCATGCTTGTGGTATTGTCATTACCCCAAAACCAGTTTCTGATTATACTCCTATGCAGAGAGTGGCTGGACACGATGAGTATGTAACCCAATATTCTTCTTCTACAAAAACCAGTTATGTTGAGAAAATAGGACTTCTCAAAATGGATTTTTTGGGACTCAGAAACTTAACTATCATACAAAACACGCTTCGTATTATAAAAAAAATACATAATCTCACCATCGAAATAGATGCGATTCCTTTGGATGATGCCAAAACATACGAACTGCTTCAAAAAGGAAAAACAACGGGTGTATTTCAACTCGAATCTTCTGGAATGAAACGCTATCTCAAACTTCTCAAACCAACGGTTTTTGAAGATATTATCGCTATGGTTGCTCTCTACAGACCTGGTCCTATGGAGTGGATACCTGATTTCATCGATGGAAAGCATGGTCGAAAGGTTATAGAATATGTTCATCCTATACTCGAACCTATACTCCAAGAAACGTACGGGGTGGCTGTGTACCAAGAGCAAGTTATGCGTATAGCTCGAGATCTCGCTGGTTTTACTATGGGAGAGGCGGATGTATTGAGAAAAGCTATGGGAAAGAAAATACTTGAACTCATTCAAGAACAAAAAATAAAATTCATTCAAAGATGTGTCGAAAATGGAGTTGCCGAAGAAATTGCTACGAAAGTATTTACGTTTATTGAGCCTTTTGCTGGATATGGATTTAATCGATCACATGCTGCTTGCTATGGTCTTATTGGTTATCAAACAGCCTATCTCAAAGCACACTACCCCGCAGAATTTATGGCAGCTCTTATGACTTCAGATCAAGATAATTCTGATCGTATAGCCATAGAAGCAACAGAATGTCGCGATATGGGTATAGAAGTTCTTCCTCCTAATATAAATAAGAGCTTTGAAGAATTTGCTGTGGTTTTGGAAGAAGGTGATCCCAAGGATACAAATACTTCTGAAAAAAAGGTTACGCTTCGTTTTGGACTTAATGCTATAAAAAACGTAGGAAAACCTGTGTGTGCAGAAATTGTTTCTGAAAGAAAAAGAAATGGACCCTATACATCTCTTACACAATTTATCGAACGAGTTCACACACGAGATCTCAATAAAAAATCTATTGAAGCCTTAGCAAAAGTCGGGGCTTTAGAGGATGTTTCTGAAAGAAATGAAGTGCTTTACGAATATAGAAAATATATTACATTTTTCTAAGGAAAAAGTAGAAAAGGAAAGTAATCAATCCTCTCTCTTTTCTTCTGCTTCTTTTGACACACCCTCTCTGATTACGAAAGACGGAAGAGGCGACTCGGTTCCAAAGACTTGCTGGGAAGAGATCTTTAGGTCTTTATGTAAGCGATCATCCAACGTCAGAATACAAAGAATATTTAGAGATGGTTTTTGTCCAGCAATTAACAAACTTTCTCTCTCAGTGATAATGATCGATCGGTAAAAATAGGTGGTGTAGTTCAATCTATAAAACAAATTTATCTTAAAAATAAAAATCAATGGCATCTGTTACTCTAGAAAATAACTTGGGATCGATAGAATGTCTTGTTTTTCCCAAAATGTATAAAAACTCTGGAAATATGGACAGAGGGGTCTCTCCTTATGATAGATGGAAAAATATCAACAAAAGATGGTGAATGTAAACTTATCGTAGATTCAGTAAGTCCTTTAGGAAGAGAAGCTCTCGAAATGCTCGATCGTATAAAAGCAACCAAGCTGAAAATATGGACAAGAAGTTCAAAATGAATTTAAAAATCACCAGAGAAAATAATCACACAAACTTCATCTAAAGAAGAAAATATTTTTCAATCGAAGACACTTCTCTTCTTATTCGTATTCCCGAACATACACCCAAAGAAAACTTGAGAAACTCTCTCTTTTTGAGAAATCTTCCAGAAGAACGTATTCGGTAAGCCCTTTCTCTTGGGAAAAAACCATACAAACATCCTTCCCACATAGAATATACATGCAAGAAGTTGGAATATCTCTACGAAAAATATTTTCCTAATATTCTTTTTCACACCTTGAAAGATAGTATTTATATTTTTAGATCTTAGTTCTTGAGTTATTTTTATTGCTTTATTTTATATGAAAGAAATATCTTCTTACCCCATAGAAACTCTCCGTCATAGCTGTGCTCACCTTTTAGCATCAGCGGTACTTAAACTTTTTCCCGAGACAAAGCTCGGTATGGGACCTTCTATTGAAAATGGTTTTTATTATGATTTTCACTGTAAGCAATCTTTATCTACACAAGATCTCAAAAAAATAGAAAAAGTGATGCGAAAAAGTATTCAAGAAAATCATCCTTTTACTAAAATTATTCTTTCTACAAATTCTGCTCTAGAAAAATATACCCTCTTTGATCAACCCTACAAAAGAGAAATTCTCAAAGATTTACAAGAAAAAGGAACACAGGAAGTTTCTTTGTATCAAACGGGTGAATTTGTTGATCTTTGCTCTGGTCCTCACGTCGATTCTTCTGGTGAAATTCCCCTCTATGGTTTTGCTCTCGATCGTATTGCTGGAGCCTACTGGAAAGGAGATTCTACACAAGATCAACTTCAGCGTATTTATGGTCTTCTTTTTTTGACAAAAGAAGAGCTTCAAGATTATCTTATTTCTCGACAAGAAGCCAAAAAACGAGATCATAAAAAGCTTGGAAAAGAACTTGATCTTTTTTATTTTGATGATGCTGTCGGAAAAGGTCTCCCTCTCTGGACTCCCAAAGGAACCATTATCAAACACGAGCTTTCTGAATATGTACGAACACTTGAAAAAAAGTATGGTTATGATCATGTAGAAACTCCCTTTATCGGAAATGAGAAACTTTACAAAATTTCTGGACACCTCGACCACTACAAAGATAATATGTACGCCCCTATTGATATGGATGGAGAGAAATTTTATCTCCGTCCTATGGCATGTCCTCATCACATACGACTTTTGCAAAGAAAACCTCTTAGTTATAAGGATCTTCCTGTCCGCTATGCTGAAATAGCCGATTATTCTCGTTTTGAGAAATCTGGTGAACTTATGGGTATGATACGATTGCGAAAATTTCAACTTACCGATGGTCATCTCTTTGTTACACCTGAACAACTCAAAGAAGAATTTAAGGATGTGTGTACAATGATTGGGGAAGGAATGAAAAAACTTGGTCTTGAAAATGTTGTTTCTTATCGTTTCTCCAAAAGAGATCCTAAGAATAAAGAGAAGTACTATCCCGATGACACTCTTTGGAATACGGCTGAAAATCTTATGAAAGAAGCTCTCGATGAAATGGATTTTGAGTATAAAGAGGCTGAAGATGAAGCTGCTTTTTATGGACCAAAACTTGATGTACAAGGAAAAAATGTCAATGGTAAAGAAGACACTCTTTTTACAGCCCAAATCGATTTTCTCCTTCCTGAAAAATTTAATATTCTCTATACCGATAAAGACGGTACACAAAAACGTCCTGTTATGATTCATCGAAGCACCATTGGATCTCTGGAACGAATTTTCGCTTTCCTTATAGAGCATTATGCTGGAGCTTTTCCACTCTGGCTCGCACCTGTTCAAATAGCACTCTTACCTGTATCAGAAAAATTTCGAGACGAAGCCATTTCTCTCAAGAAGATGTTTGAAAAAGAAAATATTCGAGTACATCTCTGTGATGATGATATTTCTCTTGGAAAGCGTATTCATGAAATGGAGAAACAGAAAATTCCTCTTCTTGCCATTCTTGGAGAAAAAGAAGTTTCTTCCCAAACACTTACTCTGAGAGAAATAGGAGAGAAGAAAATATTCCAAAGAGAAAATGTTTCCATAAAAGAATGTCTCGAACAATTAAAAAAAGAAATACAAAAATAAAAGAGGGCTCAAGAAATATTGTTTATTCCCTAACCCCCTCATTGCTCTAGCTCTTTGGTCGTATAAGAGCAAACCCTGATCGAATCCCTCCTTCACTTCGAAAAATGCAAACATTATTCATCTCTTCAAGGTCAAATCGTGAACCCATAGGATAAATAGTTGCATCTTTAGCCTGGCACACAGGGACAAGAGCAAAAACTTGCAAAAGGGAAGTTTCTCCAAGATACTGCTCAGGGAGATAAAGGAAAATCAAAGGTTTTCCATTGAAACAGTATCCTATATCGTGTATTAACGCTCTATCTTCATTTTCATAATGAAGACTTAATACATGAGGACTCCCCTCTTTTACCATAATGACAGGGAATGGGTGCCGAAGTATTTTTACCTCAGGCATTTCTTTCATAGCCATAGCAAAAATCCTCTTATCCACACAAAGAACTTCTCAAGTATGTCAAAGATACTCCCCGAAAATACTTTCCGTCAAGAGCAAGAAAAAAATTTTCTTCTTGCTATTCTCGGACCCACAGCCTCAGGAAAGTCAGATGTGGCTATTCGCATTGCACAGAAATACGATGGCGAGATCATATCATGTGATTCTCGACAGGTGTATAGAGGTATGGATATAGGATCAGGAAAAGTAAAAAAGGATACTACAGCAACAAATATTTCTTCAGCCTTTCTTTCTGAAACAATTCCCCATCACCTTATAGATATCATATCTCCACAAACAGAGTATAATGTTGTCAAATTTCAAAAACAAGCACATAGCGCTCTACGAAATATTTTTTCAAGAAAAAAACTCCCCATTCTTTGTGGTGGAACAGGTTTTTGGGCACAAGCATTTCTTGAAAATCAAATCTTTCCCGAAATATCCCCCGATAAAAAATTAAGAAAAATGCTTGAAAAAAAATCTCGAGAAGAACTTCTTGAAAAACTTATTTCTCTTGATCCTCAAAAAGTAGCTTCTCTCGATATTTCTAATCCACTAAAGATTATTCGTGCTTTAGAAATTATTTTGCATAAAAAAACTTCTTCAAAAAAAGACCCTACCTCTCGAAAAACAGTCTCTCCCCTTGATTGGAAAGGTATCATCATCAATCCTCCACGAGAAATTCTCTATAAAAATATAGAAATTCGACTCAACCAAAGGTTTGAAGAAGGAATGATAGAAGAAATACGAAATCTTCATTATAATCAGAAAATTCCTTGGAGTAGACTTGAGAGTTTTGGACTTGAATATCGATGGATTACACGGCACCTTCTTGGAAAGATTTCATTCGAGGAAATGCGAGAAAAACTCTTACAGGATATTCGTCACTATGCCAAAAGACAAGGAACGTGGTTTCGTCGTTGGGAACGACAAGGGAGAGTATTTTCTTGGGTATCATCGAAGGAAGAAGCGCTTGCTGTTGCCAAAGATATAATAGAATATCTCTAATTTTACCTCCACACCATTCTATTACGTAGAAGCAGTGTTTTAATGTTTCACAACATCTTCTAAAACATTGTGTGTTTCTTTGGCGCATTTCCTCCAAGAAAATCGAGAAACTGCCAAAGAAGCCCGTTGTGACATTTCACTAAAAAGCTCCTTATCCTGGAATAATTCTAAAAGAGCAAATCCTATTTCTTCAGGTCGAAATGGATCTATGTAAAGAGCTCCTTTTTGTGCGATTTCTCCAAGAGAGGAATTATTCGAAGTAATAGAAGGCTTTCCACATTTCATAGCTTCTGCCAAAGGAAATCCAAAACCTTCGTAGAAAGAAGGATAAACAAAAACTGTGGCAAGATTATACAATCCCGGTTTATCTTCTTGAGAAATACATCCGAGACGCTTAATATCTTGAGAAAATACATTTTTTCGTATTTCTTTTTTGAGACTTTCCTCTTTCCAACCAGAAGATCCGACGAGAATAAGCTGTACAATATCATCGCTATTTTCTGAAGTATAGAGTCGACGAAACATTTCGTATCCCCGTATAAGAGCAATAATATTCTTTCTTGGTTCAAATGTTCCCAAAAATAAAATAAATTTATATGGTAAATTATATCGTTTTTTTATATCCATAAGAGCTACGGTATTTCGATTCATAATAGTAAATTGCTCTGAAATCCCACTATAAACAACAGTTATTTTTTCTCGTTGTATACCATATATACGCATAAGATCATCTGCTGTTGATTGAGAAACAGCTAGTATTTTTTGCGCTCGTGAAAAAAGTTTTCGTGGACCCACAAAAAGATGCCATAGTCTTCGTTTGAGAGAAAATGTTTCCGGATAAATTTCAAAAGAAAGATCGTGAGCGGTTATAACGAGAGGACACTTTGGTGAGAGAGCTATAAAATTAAGATTTGGTGCAAAAAAAACATCTACCCCACCAATCATTCGATCGAGAAAGGGTCTTTGAAAATACCAAAGAAAAAGATTTAAAAGTTTATTAGGAAAATATCTTCTAACCAATCGAACATGAGAATAGTTTGTTGCCCAAGAAAAATCAATTTTTTTGGAAGAAAATGCATTATAAAAGAGAATATATTCATGTTCTTGTGAAGTTGAAATCATTTTTTCAATAAGATTTCTTGCATATTCTTCAACTCCTGAAATTCTTCCACCTGCAAAACATCGCATATCAATTCCAATTTTCATACAGCCTTTCATCCTTAACAAATCATTATCGTATTCAAATCTTACTAGACATCTCTTATGTATTTTTGTTCATTTCTTTTTTGCTGTCATAAAATATGCTCTCAGGCCAACTCCCCACAGAGCCAAAACCATACCCACCAGCAAAGATCCTCCTATAATCTTTGTCCAAGGAATATAATAAGGGTATATTATGGGCTTTTCCACGATAATACGAAACCAATCATTATTTTGAGATGTTCCACTATTAAGATCTATTGTCCTTTGGTTGAGTATTTTTTCTAAAGAAGTCGTAAGAGTCTGTGCAATATCTTCAGTGGCTGTAGTAAATCGAACCTCAATGTATTGAGAAGAAAGTCTTTTAGCAGAAAAAACTTTCCCCAAAGTATGTTCTGAGGGAGTTGCAACTTCTCTACCTGTTTCTTTGTAAATATCAGCGACTATTCTCGGAGAAGAAAGCCATCGAACTATCGTATCAGCAAATCTTTCATCTGCCTGAAGACGATAAAAATCATCATACTGATATTCATTTGTTTGATTTCCAGATCCAGAACGAGCTATATGAAGTGAAAGTATGGTAGTGTATCGAACAGGTTGCAAGAAGACATAGAAAATTGTAGTAATAACAATTCCAATAGTTATTAAAGAGAAGAACTTCCATTGTTTTCGTATTTCTTGAATAAATTCTTTAAGTTCCATATAAATATATATTACGATTATATTGCTCCATCTTTTTTTATTTGATCAAGTCGAACAGAAAGAAGTTTTGAAACACCATCATCCATAGTTACTCCATAGAGAACATCGGCTTGACGCATAGTTTCTCTATTATGAGTTATCACGATAAATTGTGTTTGGCTCGAAAGAGTTTGAAGAAGACTACTAAATCTTCGAGAATTTATTTCATCAAGAGCTGCTTCTACCTCATCAAGAACAACAAAAGGGGGTGGGTTATGGGCTATAATCGCAAAAAGCAATGACAAAGAGACAAGTGATCTTTCTCCTCCTGAGAGCATAGAAAGTCTATTTACTCGTTTTTTTGGAGGTTGTATTTTTATATCAATACCCCACTCAGACACACCCTCTTCTTTTTCGTCATCTTCATTACCATTTTCTGTTTCTTGTAAAGTTTCTTTCGATACTAACCGAGTTTTTTCAAGTGAGGCTGTTCCCCATCAAACATGAGAGTGAAATATTTTCCAAATTCTTGATTTATCTTTATAAATGCCTTTTTAAAATCTTTTTCGATACGTTCATTCATTTGGACAATTATTTTTTCCAGAGAAATCATAGCGTTTTCCAAGTCTTCACTTTCTCTTAAAAGAAAATCGTAACGATCTTGAGTTTCTTTGTATTCTTGTGCGATCAAAGGATCTATACCTCCAATCATAGCAAGTTTGGATTGTAATCGCTCAATATGTCTTTCTGTTTCAAAAATATCTAACTTTTCCGAAAGTTCTTTTTGATCTGAAAGCAAAAGAGATTCTGGTTCCCTTCCTAATCGATTGTATATTTCTTTGGAAAGATCCTCCATCTTCACCTCGCATCTCGTAGCTTCAATTTTTTTAGCATTATAGGTATTTTGTAAAGAAAAAAGAGTCTGTCGCAAAGAAGAGATTTCTTTTTCCATAGTAAAATAAGATTCATTAGAATTTTTTGTTTCTCCTATACATTCCTCAATTTCTTTTTCTTTTTTTTTCAATACCTTTTCTTTCTCTTCGATATCTTTACTAAGTCGAGCAATCCTTTGTTCATTTTCATGCATTCTCTGCTGAAAAGATTCTTCTTCTTTTTCCAAAAGACTCGTGTCACGAGCAACTCTTGTTGTAGATTGTTCACACTCTTTATCCAATCGCTTCAAATCCTCCAAGAGATCATATGCCTCTTTTTTCTTAATTTCCCATTCAGAAAAATCTTTTATAGTTTGTAAAAAAGTAAAAATTTCTTGAAGTGTCTTTTGAATAGAAGAAAGTCGCTTACGAATAAAAGGGAGGTCGACAGGAATAATATCAAATGTTTTTCGATTTTTATATCTTTCACGTTCCGCATCAGTAAAACCTTGATATTGAGCTCTTCGTCGCTCCAGATCGGAAATCTCACGATGAAACAATGCTATTTCTCTTCGAATAGTATCTTGTTTCGAAGTATCTTGCATTTTTTTTGAAGATTCTTTTTGTTTTTCGATGAAACTATCCAATTTCCTTTCCAAAAGTTTCATCTCCCTTCCTGTTATGGACATAACTTCTTCATACTGAGCATATTCTAAGAGAAGATCATTCCACAATCGATAATAATATGGCTCTTGTGTAAGACGAAGTTCTTGTTCAGTATCCCGTCTTTGCTCTGCTTTTTTGGCCTGTCGTTTAAGAAGTCGGAGACGTGGCTCTATTTCTTCAAGGAGACGTGCTGTTTGTAAGAGATTTTCTCGCGTAGCTATAAGTTTCTTTTGGGATCTTTCTCTTTTTATTTGATAAGGCTTTACGCCCGCCGCCTCTTCGAGAATACTTCTTCTTTCCGAAAGAGAGGCATTAAGAATAGCATCTGACATTCCTTGATTGAGAACGCATTGGCTTTCCTTTCCAATTCCAATGAGAGCGAAAAGGTCTATTACATCAATAAGTCGCACTCGAGAATCATTGATAAAATACTCCCCTTCCCCGCTCCTGTGAACTTTTCTTGTTACCGTGACATCACGATAATCAATATCAATTTTTTTGTCAGAATTATCAAAAAAAAGAGACACCGATGATGTTCCCATCTGCGACCTCGATTTAGATCCTGAAAATATAACATCATGTGTTTTTTTTCCACGAAGATTTTTAGCTGATTGTTCTCCCATAACCCAGCGAATAGCATCAGCTATATTTGATTTTCCTGATCCGTTTGGACCGACAATAGCAGTTACTCCAAAATATCTTTCTTCATCCTTTTCTTGAAAACAAAAAGGAAGCTCTGTTTTAGAGGCAAAAGATTTGAAACCATGAAGCGCTATTTTTCGCAAATACATAAAAATATGGAATCAAAAAGATATATATATCATACCCTAAAAAAGAAATAAAAAAAATATTGACAAATAGCACAAAAATACGCTTCTTTCTTCTCTTTACACAAGAAAGAAAACTTTCCAGCAAGAAATACCTATTGAGACATTTCTTCTCCAGAAAGAGAAATCTCTATTTCTTCCGTACCACGAAGAATTGAAAGGGTGATTTTCCCGTCCTTACTGACATCTTGCAAAGTACGAGAGAGAGTATCTTTTGCTGTTATGGGGATTTCATTTACTTTTGTTATAATATCACCGTAGCGAAGACCTGCTTTTTGTGCCGGAGAATTATACAAGAGAACTGATGTGCTTAGAGTACTTTCTGGAAAAGCCAACCATGCACCTTCTTCTACCGCAAGGTTATTTTTTTTTGCAATAATCGGAGAAATTGGCGTATATGATATACCGAAAAAGAACGTTTCTTGAAAAGAGTCTTCGATAATACGTGCGACACTCTCTCGAACTTCATTGGATTCTAAAATGTATTCAAAAATATCACTTCCAACTTTTCTTAAACCAAGTATACCCATGAGTTCACCATCATAACTCAAAACAGCAGATCCTGATTTTTGTACTTTTCCAGTAAAAGAAGTCTTGAATACCCCCTGATGTCTTTCTGTGGAAGCAAGAAATTGTGGTGCAAGAGAGAAATAGGGATCATAGTTTTCTATAGTTCCAGAGAGGAATCGATTGGTATTTTTTGCATCGAAAAATTCTAATGCTATGACTTTTCTTCCTAATTGAAAGTCTGAAGAATCTGCAAAAGAAAGGGGTGAAAAATTACTACCGGAAATACGAAGAAAAGAAAGTTTTGTAAAAATATCTTGTCTCAAAAATTCTGCTGAATACCACACACCATCAAAAGACATAACTTCATACGCCCATCCCTCAGAAGAAAGATCCTCCTCTTCTAAAAAAGAAGTTACAATAAGCCCATCATTCGTGACTATAATTCCTGTTGCCTCCAAAATTTGTTCTTGCAAAGAATTTGATTCCGATGAAGATGCTTTAATATACACAATAGATTTTTCAGCATTTCTTGCAATACGATCAAGTCGATCATCTTCTCGAATGATAATTTCTTCCTTGTTATTTATGATAGTAGTATTCTCTCGAGAAGTTCCCAAAAGATCCCACTGAGAAAATACTTTCATTTCAGCGAGGATAGGCAAGAAAAATCGAATAGTCACTATAGCGACAATACCACAAAGAAAAGCAAAAAATGTCCATTTCGCTATCCATTTCAATGAAAGAAAAAACCATCGTATATAGGTAATCATAGTTTTCATTATATACCAAAAAGGAAAAGAAACCAAATAACTAATTATTTCTCACTAACCGAAAAATATATATCAAAATTTTTCTCTACTCTCCTCTTTAAGAATAAACCTTCGTTCCCCTGTAAACACCTCCTTCTAAGTAGTTCTGGAAATTCTTGAGATCTTTTCCATTCATAATAGCCACCTCAAGATTTATTTCTTCAGCCAGTTTTGAAGCGACAGGATCGAAAGGAGCATTAAGACCTGGTCTCCATACATTACCCACAATATTTCGAAAATCTTTCCAGGAAATTTTTTCTACTTTTTCAGCATCTTTGTATTTTTTTGGATCTTTAGTATACACATAATCAATATTAGAAAGATTTACTAGAGAAGTTATGTCGAGATATTTTGCCAAAAGTACAGCGTCGTAATCAGTAGAACATCCGGGTCTATATCCAGCTGCTATGATAATTGATTCCTTACAATACGAAAAATCCTCAAGATCATGAGGATTTGTGTTGATTCGAGGATAGGCATAATCACGAAAAATAGTTCGCAAAAGCTGTGCATTAAGACGTGTAGAATGAATACCAAGCCAATCACGATCTTCATCAGTCAATGTTTCGTCAACACCATAGGCCGCATCTTGATATTTTCTTGCTGTTCTTCCGCCACCCGCAATAAGAATAAATTTCCAACCATTTTCTATGTAGAAAATAAGAAGCTTTTTTAATTCTTTGAGATATACCCAATCAATGTCATCTGGGACAATAAGAGATCCTCCGAGAGAGATGATACACATTTTCTTTTGCATACTTTTTTAAGATATTTTATGATACTTCTCTTTCACTTGTAAAACATTTTTTCATTCTATGCAACCTTCTACATATCCTGCTGATTGCGCATCCTCTTTACTGGTAAAACATTTTCTATTTTCAGGTTTTATTTGTTTTGCCCAATGACAAGAAGGAGAATGGTATTTATTAGAATGAACACTTCCCACAAAAACACAACTTTGTTCATTTTCAGGAACTACTTTTTGAGTAGAATTTTTTTGAGACATTACCCCCTGTACATCTTTTTCTAAAGAAATTTCTTCAGGAAAAGGACAATCTTCTCGTAATCGCTCAAGAATAAGAGGTTCTTCTTTTTGCTGATTGCTCATAAGAAATCCAGCCTCAAAAGAAATAATAGAGCTAAAAATGAAACATATAAAAATAATGCATGATTTTT